>SXYT01000141.1 GCA_005788205.1 Actinomycetota bacterium
ACGGCCCTCATTCGTCAACGGCCCTCATTCGCCCGTGTCGCTGCCTGGCTGGCCATCGCGGGTCTCCTCGAAGGTGATTTCGTTGCCGCAGTGCCCACACGTCGCCACCGGGGCGACCGGGTGACCGCAGGGAGTGTGGACGATGAGGGGCGTCGGCGTCCCGTGGACCCATGTGTCTCCCCACGCCTTCAGCATGAGGATCGTGCCGAACAGGCCGCGGCCCATCTCCGTCACGTGGTACTCGAATCTCTCCGGCTTCTCGGAGTACCTGACCTTCACGACGACGCCCTTGTCCACAAGCCCCGCCAGTCGGACTGTCTGGATGTTGCGTGCGACAGGCAGCTGGTCGTTGATGTGCTCGAACCTCACGTTGCCGTGGAAAATCTCCCACAGGATGAGCAAGGCCCACCGGTCACCGATGATGCCGAGAGCAGCCGCGAGGCCGTTGTTCATCGAAGCGTCATCCCTCGGACTGGGCATGGAGGAAAACCCTAATGGCGGCATGTGCCATTATCGGAAATACAGGCGGTGCTATTTCGGGAAAAGATGCCGCTGGACCGCTAGATAATGGCCGCCGGGACCCCGGGGGCCTCGTCCAGTTCGATGAAGATGCACTCACCTGGGCAGACATCAGCCGCCTCCACCACGGACTTGTGGTGCCGCGGCTCGACCCTCGCCATGGAACCCGCGCCGCCCGGGTCGTTCTGGATGATGCCGCGCTCGACCACGTATGCGATGCCGTCCTCGAGCAACGTGAAGGCCTCCGGGCAGTGGTCCTCGCACAGACCGTCCCCCGTGCACAGGTCCTGGTCGATCCACACGCGCATGACCGATGACGGTACAGCCGGACGGCGGCCTCGGCCCTAGCCTGCCCGCATGCCAGGCGACACCCTCCCACCGCCGCCCGTGGCGGAACGCCGCCCCCACACGTGGTCAAGGCCGACCGGCGACACACAGGACGACTGGGCCTGGCTCGCCGACCGTGACGACCCTGCTGTCATCTCGTACCTCGAGGCCGAGAATGCCTGGGCGGACGCATGGTTCGTGCCGCACCTCGCGGTGATCGACGAGTTGTTCTCCGAGATCAAGTCACGGGTCAAAGAGGATGACGATTCTGTTCCCGCGCGCCGCGGGCGGTGGTGGTACGCGAGCCGCACTGCGACCGGCCTCGCCTACCAGGTCCACACTCGGGGCCTCTCGCGCGACGGCGTCTCTGCCCAGGTGCTGCTCGACGAGAACGCAGAGGCCGAGGGGCACGGCTACTTCTCGCTCAACGTGTTCGATGTGTCCCACGACGACCGGCTGCTCGCCTGGTCGGGCGACACGGACGGCAGCGAGCTCTACACGCTCAGGTTCCGCGACGTCGCCACGGGAATCGATGCCCCGGAGGAGATCCCCGGCACCACCTGGGGCGGGTCTGCGTGGTCGGCAGACGACTCGGTGTTCTTCTACGTGGTCCCGGACGCCGCGATGAGACCCTGGCGGGTGATGCGCCACGTGATGGGCACCCCGCACACAGAGGATGAAGTCGTCCTGGAGGAGCCGGACGAGAGGTTCTTTCTTTCTGTCGACCTCACCCGGTCGCGCGAGTGGGTGATCATCGAGTCCTCCAGCCGCACCAGCAGCGAGGCGTACCTGCTGCGCGCGGATGACCCGCTCGGCACGCCGGTCTCGGTGCGGGCGCGGCGAGACGACGTGGAGTACTCCGTCGACCACTGGGGGGACCGCTTCGTCATCGTGCACAACGAGGATGCCCTCGACTTCAGGGTGGACACGGCACCGGAGGACTCACCGGGCGAGTGGCACCCGTTCGTGGCACACGAGGAGGGTGCCCGTATCGCCGCGTTCGAGTGCTTCGACGGGTTCGCCGCCATGCAGCGCTGGGTTGCGGGCCAGCAGGTCATCTCGATCGTGCGCACCGACGGGTCGTCCCGGGCCGTGCGAATCCTCGATGAACCCCACGAGGCAGAGATCGACGCCAACCCCGAGTACGCGACCACGTCGCTTCGCGTCTCGTTCCAGTCCCTCACGGCCCCGCCGACCGTGGCCGAGGTCGACATCGACACCCTCGGGTTGACCGTGCTGAAGCGGACAGACACCCCGAACGTGGACCCCTCGGCCTATGTCTCGACGCGTCTCTGGGCCGCCGCCCCGGACGGCACGCAGGTGCCGTTCGACATCGTGCACCGCTCGGACACCCCGCTCGACGGGACCGCACCATGCCTGCTCTACGGGTACGGCAGCTACGAGGCCTCGATGCCGCCCTGGTTCTCCGTCGCCAGGCTCTCGTTGCTGGACCGCGGGATGGTCTGGGCGCTCGCCCACCCGCGGGGCGGCGGCGAGATGGGCCGCAACTGGTACCTGGAGGGCAAGCTGCTCGCGAAGAAGAACACCTTCACCGACACGCTCGCCGTCGCGCACGCACTCGGCAACGGGATCGTCGACAGGTCGCGCATCGTCGTGCGCGGGGGCAGTGCGGGCGGCCTGCTGGTCGGGGCGTGCATCACCATGGAGCCCGCGACGTTCGCGGGCGCAGTCGCCGAGGTCCCGTTCGTGGACGTCGTCACCACGATGAGCGACCCCTCGCTGCCGCTCACGGTCACCGAGTGGGAGGAATGGGGTGACCCACGGTCAGAACCGCACGCCTCCTGCATGCTCGGCTACTCACCGTACGACAACACGGGGTCCGACAGGTACCCCGACCTCTACGTGACCGCAGGGCTGAACGACCCCCGCGTGAGTTACCACGAGCCGGCCAAATGGGTGGCCCGGATCCGCGCGGTGTCCCCCGCGACCACTGTCGTGTTCAAGTGCGAGATGGATGCGGGGCACGGCGGGCCGTCCGGGCGTTACGACCGTTGGCTGGACGAGGCGCGCACACTCGCCTTCGTCCTCGCGACCGTCAGTTGAGCGCCGCGGCGAGGAACAGGGCCGCCATCATCACGACGTTGCGCAGCACGTCAGCCCATCCCGGCGGGCGCACGGAGCGGGTGCCGAAGCACGCACACGGGACCGTGCTGCCCGTCGCCACCTGCACCGCGAGGAACACCGTGAAGACCAGCAGGAGGAGCGTCGACAGCCCGTACACGAGGACGAACGGCGGCAGGACGACGAGGCACACGCCGAGGACCAGTTCAGCGGGCGGGACGGCCATCTGCACGGGCCGGGGCAGTCCCTGGGCGTGTGCTGCTGCCCGCCATTGTGCGGGCGCGGTCACTTTGTTGGCCCCGGCCCACGCAAAGGCAACGCCCACCGCGGCTGCGAGGAGCCTCGCTGCAGCACTCACCCGACGGAGACGGCGCGGGTGACCTTGCCGCGGTAGAACGCCATGGCGTCACCTGCGTCATCAATGTTGTCGAGCGCGCTGACGTGGCCGACCACCATGTAATGGTCACCCATCTCGGTCTGGGAATGGACGGTGCAGTCGATCGTGGCGATGACACCGGGCAGCCGCGGCAGTCCTGTCTCTGACTGCGTCCACTCGACGCCCGCGAACTTGTCGTCTGACTCCCTGGCGAACCGCCAGCAGAGTTCGTCCTGGCCGTCGGCGAGCACGTTCACGCAGAACCTGCCCGTGGCCGCGATCTCCGACCAGGAGTGCGAGTTGACACCGGGGAGAAACCCGACGAGGGCGGGATCGAGCGAGACCGACACGAACGAGCCGATCGTGATGCCGCGCGGCGTGCCGTCGGCACCGAAACCGGTCACGACCACGACGGAGGTGGGGACGTGCCCGAGCACCTGGCGGAACTTTGCTGAGTCGAATACCTCTGCCACGTCCACAGAGTAGACCGAGCGGGGCCGCTTCCTCAGACGATGACCGTCTCGGTCTCGCGCGCGGCGAACACCTTGACACCGGCAAAGCCGCACGAGGCCAACGTGTCGAGAGCGTCATCCGTCCGGGTGGGGTCATGGTGGAAGAGCGCGAGGCTCTTCACCCCGCAGGACTGCGCGATGGACATGGCGAATTCCGGCGTGCAGTGACCCCAGTAGTACTTCTGGCGGAACTCCTCGGCCGTGTACTGCGAGTCGTGGATGAGGAGGTCGGCACCCTCTGCGAGTTCGCGCACCTCGTTCGTGATGCTGAACGAGCCGTCGTAGTTCTGCTGGTGGTCGGAGATGTAGGTGATGACCTTGCCTGCCCACTCGATGCGGTAGCCGACAGTGGGCCCGATGTGCGGAACCACGCGGGACTTGATGGACACCGGGCCGGCGGCGAAGTCCGCGTTCATCACGTCATGGAAGCGGTACTTGCCGGGGAGGATGTCGAGACCCACGGGGAATGTCGGCGGCTTCACCATTGCCCTCATCGCGTCCTGCAGCGTCACGCCGTCCTCCTGCACCGGTCCGTAGACGTCGACCTCCGTGGAAGCATCGAAGATCGGCGGGAAGAACGGGATCCCCTGCACGTGGTCCCAGTGGAGATGGGTCAGCAGCGCGGTGCCGACGAACGGTTTCCCCGACTGCTGCCACTGCTCCCCGAAGTAGCGCAGGCCCGTGCCCATGTCGCAGACGATGGGATTTGCACCCGGCACCTGGATGGAGACGCACGAGGTGTTGCCGCCGTAGCGCAGCGTGGACGGGCCGTGGCACGGCGTGGAACCACGCACGCCATGGAACGTGACGAGAATGTCTGTGGCCCCCACAACCGTCACGCTACGCACCGAAAAACGCCCGGTAAACAGTGGACAGGGGTGACGGTTGTCGCACGGCGGCGACTACCGTCTGCAGGATGAGCCGTGCGATTGCCACGTCCACCGTCAGTGCGAACGGCGTGGACTTCACCTATCTCGAGTGCGGGTCGGGCCCGCTCGCTCTGTGCCTGCACGGGTTCCCGGACAGCGCCCACTCGTGGCGCCACCTCCTGCCCGCCCTCGCCGACGCCGGGTACCGGGCTGTCGCCCCGTTCACACGCGGGTACGCACCCACCAGTGTCCCGGCAGACGGTTTCTTCCAGACCGGAGCGCTCTCCGCTGACGTGAACGCCCTGCACGCCGCCCTCGGCGGCGGACCCGACGCTGTGCTCATCGGCCATGACTGGGGTGCGCCGACCGTGTACGGCGCTGCCGCCAGCGAGCCGGCACGCTGGTCGAGGGTCGTCGGCATGGCCGTGCCCCCCGGCGGCGCGATGAACGTCGCATTCGTGACGAACCTCGAGCAGATCAAGCGCAGCTGGTACATGTTCTTCTTCCAGCACCCGCTCGCGGACATGGTGGTGCCAGCAAACGACCTCGCGTTCATCGACATGCTGTGGGCCGACTGGTCGCCGGGGTTCCCCGCCGCCACGGACATCGCGAACGTGAAGGACTGCCTGCGCGACCCTGCGAACCTCGCGGCAGCCCTCGGGTACTACCGCGCGACGCTCGGCACAGGCGCGCGGCACCCCGATTACGACGCCATCCAGGCTGCGGGATCCGGCCCGCTGACCCAGCCGACGCTGTATCTCCACGGACGCAACGACGGCTGCATCGGAGCAGAGGTGGCAGAGAGCGCCCGTGCGATGTGTGACTGGGCGCGGGTGGAGATCGTGGAGGAGGCCGGACACTTCCTGCAGCTCGAACAACCCGCCAGGGTGAACGACCTGGTCGTCGGTTTCCTCACGGGAGCCTGAGCACGCCCCCGTCACGCGCGGCGAGCCCCTCGCGCACGAGGTCATCCACCAGGCGCCGCGCCCGCGTGGTGTCCTGGTCGAGCCCCATCGCGGCGATGACGTCCGCCTCCGGCCGGCACCCACTGGCGAGGGCCTTCATCGCCCTCCCCCTCGCCTGCCTGTCGGAACCCTCGAACCTCGCCTGCGGCCGGCTCGCCCCCGCCGATGCCGGTGCGGGATCCACGGCACCGTCACGCGAGGCCGCGTGCCAGCGGCAGGACGACGCGACGGGGCACGCCTCGCACGACGGGTTGCGCGCGGTGCACACGCGCGCACCGAGGTCCATGATCACCTGGTTCCACTCCCACGCCAGGCCCCGCGGGACCAGCGCATCGGCGCGGACCTGCAGCTCGCGGGCGCTCATCGATGAATTGTCCAGCCTCGACAGAACGCGCGACACGTTGGTGTCCACCACTGCGGCGTCCTCACCGTGGGCGAACGCAAGAACGGCACGTGCCGTGTACTGGCCCACGCCGGGGAGCGCGAGCAGTCCCTCGAGCGTTGCCGGGACTTCGCCGGCGTGGTCGCGCACGATCACGGACGCGGCGTCGCGGAGGTTGCGGCAACGGCGCGGGTAGCCGAGACCCTGCCACAGCTGGAGCGCGTCCCCCAGCGGGGTGGCGGCGAGTGCGGCGGGCGAAGGGAACGACTGCATGAACGGCGCGTACTTCGGCATCACGCGCGCCACTGACGTCTGCTGCAGCATGACCTCGCTGACGAGCACGGCCCAGGGGTGGCGCGTGCGCCTCCACGGCAGGTCCCTCAGTTCGGTGCCGCCCCACGGGAGCAGGGCGACGACGATCCTCTCGTCGCGGGTCAGCCGGCCCACACGTCCTGGCCGTCGTGGGGACGGCGGCGCGCGGGCGCGAACTCGCGCTTCCACACCATCACACGGCGGCGGAAGTAGCACACTTCCTTGCCGTCCTGGTTGAAGCCCTTGGTCTCCACCGTCACGACGCCGCGGTCGTTCTTCGACTTGCTCTCGGCCACGTCGAGCACGCGGGTCTCGGCATGGATGGTGTCGCCATGGAACGTGGGGAACTTGTGCTGCAGGGTCTCGACCTCGAGGTTCGCGATCGCCGCGCCGCTCACGTCCGGCACGCTCATTCCGAGCACGAGCGAGTAGACGAGGTTGCCCACCACCACGTTGCGGCCCTGCACGCTCTCGCTCGCGAACCAGTCGTTCGTGTGGAGAGGATGGTGGTTCATGGTGATCATGCAGAACAGGTGATCGTCGTACTCCGTGATCGTCTTGCCCGGCCAGTGCCGGTAGATGTCACCGACGGCGAAGTCCTCGAGGCAGCGGCCGAATGGGCGTTCGTGGGTTGTCATGGCGTCAGACGCTACTCAGGCCTGTCCTGCCCGCCCGTATCGTCGTTGTACTCGAGGTCCCCGGGGTTGAAACGCGGCATCTCGAACTGGCCGGTGCGGTCGCGGGGGGCGTACCGCTCCACCCAGTCCGCGGTGGTGAGCCCGCGTTTCGCCTCGGCCTCGGCGACCTTCTTCAGCGACGAAAGCCGGTGGGACCTGTCGATCGAGAACCTGCCGATGCGCAGCGTGAGGTAGCTCAACCACCCGATGAACGTCGGCAGCCAGTACTGGGCCACGCGGTAGGAGAGGACACCGATGGCAGCGGTGGAACTCGCCGTGCCGAAACCGATGAGCGACGGGATGTACACGCCCTCGACGATCCCGAGACCGCCCGGGGTGATCGGGATCACCGACAGCACGTTCGCCAGGCCGAAGGAGACGATCAGTGCGACCGGGTCGAGCGACTCTCCGAACGCGCGGAGGAACACCCACAGTGACGCCGCATCGACCAACCAGTTCGCGGTTGCGTACGCGATGATCTTCGTGAGCATCGTGCGGTCCTGCCAGAGACCCTCGATGCGCGTGCCGAGGTGCGCGAGAACCTCCGCGGCGTGATGCTCGTCCTGGCCGAAACGGCGGGCCACGGAGCGCACCACCCGTTCCGCCCGTCCCTGGCCCTCGACCAGGCCGAACACGATGAACCCGGCGAATGCCATGAGGACGACGCCGACGATCGCAGCCGTCGTGTAGATGGGGCTCACGCCGCTCGTCGGGATCGAGACGATGAGACCGACCCACAGGATGACGTTCAGCACCACGGCGGACCCGATGCCGGCGGTGGCGAGGGCGAACGCGGTGTCGGGGCCCTTCACGCCGCTCATCGTGAGGAGTCTGAAGCCGAGCGCCGTGCTGGCGGCGCTGCCGCCGGGCATCACGTTGCCGAGCGCCTTGGTGCTCAGCTGGATGCGGAAGAGCCGCAGGAGCGAGATGTCGTCCCCGTCCCCGCCGAGCGCCGCTTTCGTGAGCATGGAGTAGAAGAACAGCGAGATCATCTGCAGGCCGAATCCGGCGAGCAGCAGGTTCGGCTCGATGCGGTTGAGGTCGTGCGCGGCGTCGAAGAACTGGGGCACGAGGGGCAGGATGATCCAGTACGCCACGAGGGCGATGACGACCATCTGGATCGTGCGTCTCAGACCCGGGCGGCGGCTACTCATCCCGTCCACTCTTGCCGCTCGGCGCCGCAACTTCGGGGAATGCGCGGATGAACGACACGAGCGTGTCCTGCACGTTCACGGGCATCGGTGCGGGCGACTTGCCGAGCCGCACGACGACAAGATCGCGTTCCGGCACGACGAACGTGAACTGGCCCTCGTACCCGAGTGCCGCCATGGACCCGGGCAGCGACGGCTCCAGCCACCAGTGGGCGCCGTACCCCGCTCCGTTCAACGGATCCGTGCCGAAGTACGCCCGGCCGTGGTCGACCCAGCCCCCCGGGAGCACCCTCTTCCCGTCCCACACACCGTCGTTGAGGTACAGCCAGCCGAACCGGGCGAAGTCGCGGGCGGTCGCGTACACGAAGGAGGAGCCGACAAAGGTGCCGGCCCTGTCGAACTTCGGGACTGCCGTGCTCATGCCGATCACATCGA
>SXYT01000142.1 GCA_005788205.1 Actinomycetota bacterium
ACACCGGCGGCACGTTCCTGGAGATCGACCGGCAGGAACCCGCCGGCGACTGGCATCCCGCGGGCCCGGTGTGGCGCGACCACGTGGACACCTCGCTCGTGAGGTCGTTCGTGCAGGCCGACGTCGGCTGCGCCGACCCCGGGTCGGTGTCCGCGCGGTGGGGCACGGCAATGGGGCTGCCCGTCACGATCGGGCGCAACTGCGGGATGCACAAGGTGCGCCCGGAGGGTTTCTGCGTGCGGTTCGTGCCGGCATCGCCGCGGGGCGACGGGCTCGACGCGGTGGAACTGGAAGTTGTGGACCGTGCGGAGATCCTCTCGCGCGCCGCGGGACGCGGCCTGGCCGCGGACGACGAGTCCGTGACGATCTGCGGCGTGCGCTTCGTGCTGACCGAACGCACCTAGCCGAGCTCGTCGGCGACGGCCATCACGACATCGCGCTCGTCATCACTGAGACTGCCGAGCAGGCTCGCGTCGAAGTCGTCCGCGAACCGGAGCCTCTCGACGTCCGGCGCGGGGGCGGCGTTCTCCATCCACACCGCGTGGAGCAGGAAGGGCATCCGCTCGCGGTCCGCGCCGCGCGCGGAAGCGACCGGTCCCCGCGACACGTCGGCGGCGTCGAAGCAGTCCAGCCTGAAGCCGTCGTCGTTCAGCACCGGCACCATGACCCATCCGTCGCCGCCGCCGGGCACGCCCCCGCGCCTCGGCACGAAGATCGGCGAGGACGGCAGGTCGCCGAGCGAGGGGAACCCCCACTCCGACGACACGGTGAGACCGTCGCGGCAGAGCGTCACGAGGCGCGCGCCCTGCTCCGCGCCGCTGACCTCGCGCTCGTCGATGCGGTCGCGGTACACCTCGAGCACGCGGCGCGCGAGCAGTTCCGGGTGGCGGCCCTGGTACACCACGTGATGGTGGGTCGGTGCCGTGCGCCCGGCCGTGGACCAGTCCATCGCGGAGAGCTGCAGGTTCCACGTGCGCTCGTCGCGGAACCGAGCCTCCACGCGCGGCTCGGGATTCCCCGGGGTGAACACCATCTCCGACACGGTCTGGGCGCACATGGCCGTCTGGTAGAAGCCGAGGTACGCGGGGTTCACGGGTCTTCCGTGTGCGTCCACGTCGCCCGGTTGCAGTCGGTACCCGAGGTCGGTGAGGTCCAGGTGCTCGAAGAGCACGCGCACTCCCCCGGAGTCGTCCCACTGCGCGTAGTAGTGACCGGTCGTCGGGCCGAAGAACGCGCGCTCGCACGGCACCGGCGTCCCGGGCGGTGTCGCCTCCACCGCGTCCTTGCGCACGAAGTACACGGGGACCTGCTCGTCCACCGTGAGGGTGCGGTCGCCGCCCATGATCTCGTTCATGTCTGCCTTGAAGTTGCCCGAGTCGGCGAGCACCAGCCAGTTGCGCGTCTGGGTGATCGTGTGCATGGACCCCACCACGGTCGCACCGTCCACCGGCCACGTGGTCACCTGAGTGCCGCTGCCGTCGTGGCGCACGAGGTGGGGCTGCATCCCGGCGGCGGTCAGGACCAGCTTCACGGTCCACATGCAGTCGCGCTCATCGTCGATCACGGGATGCGCGGTGGAGAACACCTGCGGCAGGGGGTTGCGGGCACCGAACGAGTCGCCGCCCCAGCTGGCCGCGCTGCCGACCTCGCCGAGGAACCCGAGCGACACAGGGTCGACCTCGACAGGTCGCCCCACGTCCCACGTGGCGAAGAGCCGGCCGTTCCACGCGAGCGGTGCGGTGTTCGCCATGTTCGCGTGGCCGAACGGCGACTCGAGCCCGAGGAGACCTCCGCTGAACCTGTCGCGCGCCTTCTCGTGCAGCCGCCACACCGGGGTCTCGATCGTGCGCACCCTCACGGGGATTCGCCCCGGCGCGGCACCGTGGGTGCCGGGCGTCATCGAGATGCGCATCATCGCGCCGAACCCGAACAACTGGTACGACAGCCTGTCGTCGACCTCGGGTGCGCTCACGAACATCTCGCCGTGGAGCCCCGCCGGCCACGTGCCGGACGTGACCTCCAGGTCGAGGTCTGCGAACCGGGCTGTGAAGATCGACTCGGGCAGGGGCACGGGCGAACTCTATGCGCGCCCGGACATGGCCCGCGAGGGCCCGCCCGTCAGGAGCCCGACTCGGCCGCCTTCGCGAGGTTCGCGAGCGTGACCTCCATGTTGGCGCGGTTGTGCTCCGCCCTGTCCGCAACCCCGCTCACGATCCTGCCGAGCGTGTCCATGAGCTTCGTGCGGTGGTCCACCCAGCTGTGCGTCACGCGGCAGCCGGCCGCCGTGGGCTCGATCTCGTACACCCAGTCGCCCCAGTTCTTCCCGAGCAGCATGAGCCCGAAGGAGAACTTCCGCGGTGCCTCGCAGGCATTCACCTTCACCACGGTCGACCACTGCCTCTTGCCGTTCCTGTTGCGGCCCTTGAACTCGGCGCCGACCGCGGGGCCGGAGGCGCCCTTCACCCATTCACCGCCCTGGTTCTCGGGTGACCACTCCCCCATGCGCGCCAGGTCGGTCACCATGGACCACACCTTCTCCGCGGGGGCGTTCACGTCTCGGGTCACTGACACTGGGTTTGTCATGGCAATGATTCTGACACACCGCCGCAGGAGACGGGTTCAGTCGCAGCAGCTGTCGCGCCAGCCGCACCCCGTGCACTTGAAGTGGGCGTGCTCGGGGATGAGGCCGTGCCCGCACAGGGGACACTCGCTGAACGTTCCGTAACGCGCCCGGCATGCGTCGAACTGCACGGTCGGCGCGGTCCCGTTGCCCGTGGCCTCCGTCGGCTGCGTCTGGTCCATGGCCCCATTCTGGCCCGCCCCGCGGGCACGTCGGGGGAACCTCAGCGGAACTCGAGCCCCTCGAACTCCCCGGTGGAGCGCCACTGCTCGAGATGCTGGAAGAAGGCGATCGGTCCGCCGGGATGACCGCTCGAGTTCATCTGCTCGCGCCTGCCCATCTCGCGGCCCTCGTTGTTGTAGGAGCCGGGCGTGCAGTCCATGCCGCCGCGGATGCCCCGCGTGACGCTGGTGATGAAGTCGATCCATGCGTCCTCGGCCGCCTGTGACGGCTCCACCTGCACCGCACCGCTCGCGTCCGCGTGGGACATGATCGCGGCGATTGCAAGGCCGTTCTCCACGTAGTTCTGCGGCACGTTCGCGATCTGGTTCGCTGCCTGCGAGAACCCGAGAATGAAGAGGTTCGGGAAGCCGTGCACGTTCATGCCGTGAAGGCTGCGCATCCCGTCGGCCCAGCAGTCGGAGAGGCGCTGCCCGCCGCGACCTGTCACGTCGTACCCGCTGCGGCGCGAGTACGAGGTGCCGACCTCGAACCCGGAGGCGATTACGATGCAGTCAAGCTCGTGGTGGACGCCGCCGACCCACGCACCGGTCTCGTCGATGCGCTCCACGCCCTTGCCGTCGGTGTCGACGAGGTGGGTGTTCGGGTTGTTGAACGACTGCAGGTACTCATCATGGAAGCAGGGGCGCTTGCACAGCTGCCGGTACCAGGGCTTCAGCGCGGCGGCGGCACGCGGGTCGACGATGATCGAGTCGACGCGGTCGCGGATCTCGCTCATCTTCTCGTCATCGGAGTCCTCGTACGCCTTCAGCAGCGTCTCCGGGCCCATCTCGCCGCCAGCCTTGATAATCTCGATCATCCGGTCGCGGATGCGCAGCGAGATGTCGGTCCAGCCGTCCATCACCAGGTCCTCGTCGGCGAAGCCCATCGTCTGCAGCGTGGTGAAGTTCATCATCCACTTGCGCTGCCAGCCCGGCTCCAGGCCGGCGAACCACTCCGGGTCGATCGGGTGGTTGTTGCGCGCGTCGATAGCGGACGGCGTGCGCTGGAACACGCACAGATCCTTCGCCGCGCGTGAGAGATGCGGGATGCACTGCACCGCAGTGGCGCCCGTGCCGATGATCCCCACGCGCTTGTCGGCCAGCCCCGTCATCAGCGCACCAGTCGGGTCGCCGCCGGTGTAGGCCCAATCCCACCTGCTCGTGTGGAACGCATGGCCCCTGAACGACTGCAGCCCGGGGATTCCGGGCAGTTTCGGACGGTGGAGAGGACCGGTGCCCATGCACACGTAGCGCGCGCGGAGGGTGTCACCGCGGTCGGTGCGCACCACGTACCGGGAGGACGCCTCGTCCCAGTCGATCGAGACGATGCCGGTGGAGAGGAGTGCCTTGTCGTACAGGCCGAACACCGTCGCGATGCGTTTCGCGTGCGCGTGGATCTCCGGCGCGGGCACATACTTGGCCGACGGGACGGTGCCCACTTCCTCCATGAGGGGCAGGTAGATCATCGCCGCGGTGTCGCACATCGCACCCGGGTACCTGTTCCAGTACCAGACGCCACCGACGTCGCCGGCCTTGTCGATCAGGCGCACGTCCTCGATGCCCGCCTGTTTCAGGCGCGCACCCGTGACGAGCCCCGCGAAACCTGCACCCACCACCAGCACGTGGACGTCGGTGTCGAGCGATTCCCGCGGTTGGGCCTGCACGTAGGTGTCGTCAAGGAGGTTCACGAACCTGCCGGAGGGCTCCGCGTACTGCTCGTTCCCGTCAGGGCGCAGGCGCTTGTCGCGTTCCGCGGCGTAGCGCTCGCGGATGGCGCGGCGGTCGCCGTCTGTCAACGTGCGTGTCACGGCCCTGAAACTAGGAGAACAAGGCGCGGATCGGCGACTCGGGGTCGTTCAGGACCTCCGTGCGGTGGTCAATCCGCAGTGTCGCCCTCTTCGATGTGTCGTACGCGGGCCACGAGGCCGCGCCACCCTTCGCGAACGCCGAGATCTCGCCCGCGAACCGGTCGGCGATCTCCCCGCGGCCCTCGCCCTCGCCCAGCAGGAACTCCGTGCCGGGAGCCGTCGCGTTGTCGAAGACGAACGGGATGTCGAGTGCATGGCACGAGCCGAGCACACCGCCGAATGCGGTGGAGGAGAACGTGAACCAGTACTTCCACGTGGGGTTGCCGAGCTCCGTGCGGCGCTCCGCCAGCTCGATGGCTGGTGCACGGAATGCGTGCTCGGTCTGCACGGCCGCGATCAGCTGCGAGTGGCTCGCCCCGGGGCGGTGGGACTCGAACACGTCGCGCGCGTGTCCCGCGCGGTCGGCGAAGTGCGCCTGCAGGAACTCCTGCCACCGCGCCTCGTCGCAGGCCGCCATGGACGGGTCGAATGTGGTGAACAGGCGACTCTCGTCGCGCGTTGTGCCCATGAGCAGCGGGACCGGGCTGGCCGCGACAGCGGAGAGCACATCGTGCGGGAGGGCGTCGCCGGCGGCAGCAGGCGAGAACATGTCGTAGTTGGTGCTGCGCATGAGCAGCACCTTGCCCTGGGCCTCCAGCATCTGCTCCACCGTGAGAGAACGCGCCCCGTCGAGACCGTCCACGCCGGCCGCCTCGAAGAACTTCCCTGCCCACTCCTCGGCGGTCTCCAGGGAGCGCAGCTGCCTGATGGATGGGCTCTGCGCCACCACGCGGTGGAAGAGACCCTCTGCCTGCGGCGACGCCATCAACGAGAGCACTGCCGACCCGCCGGCGGACTCACCGAAGATCGTGACATTGCCGGCGTCGCCGCCGAATGCCGCGATGTTGTCGCGCACCCACTCGAGACCGCAGATCTGGTCGAGCGTGCCCCAGTTGCCGGCGCCGAGGTAGCCGAACGCGCCGAGCCTGTAGTTGACCGTGACGACGACGTGCCCGCGGGCGGCCAGGTTGCTGGCCTCGTAGAACGGGCTGGAACCGGAGCCGTTCACGTATGCCCCGCCGTGGATCCAGTGCAGCACCGGGAGTGCGGATCCGGGTCCGGCATCTGCCGGTGCGAACACGTTCAGGCTGAGACAGTCCTCGCTGATGTCAAGTGCGGTCTGGCCGAACATCTGCTCGAGCATCCCTGGGGTCTGGGGCGCGATCGGGCCGGGGGTGCCCCCGGGGGCAGGGACCCCGGCGAACGGGGCCCGGACCGGAGCCTCAAAGCGGGCGGCGGTGGCGAAGCGGATGCCGAACCAGCGGTTCACGGCGGGGACTGTCTCAGTGTTCATGGGCAAACTCTACGCCCGCTGAGGGCCCACCGGACCAGCCCTGGCAAGCCGACGGCGCCTGAAGGCGCTACCCGAGCCGTCCAGATCCGGGAGGAAAAGGTACTAGTTACCTCTACCCTACTATGCCACACCCCTCGCGTACCTTCCCTGTTGGGCCGGCCGCAGGGGTCCGCCCCGGCTTCCAGCCGCAACAAACCCAACAACACACAAGGAGAACAACAAATGACGGTCTCGACCATCAAGAACATCACAATCGGCCAGCCGGTCCGGCGCAAGGGCCTGTCCATCTTCCCGCTCTCGGTCCCGGGCACCCGTGCCTCCGGCGCCAAGATCGCCGACGACACGCTCGTCGTCACGGAGCTCACCTCGGCGAACGTCCCCGAGCTGCAGGTCCACAACCCCGGCAACGTGCCGATGCTCATCCCCGCCGGCCGCGTGCTGGAGGGCGGGCGCCAGACCCGCACCGTGAACGTCTCGATCCTCGTGCCCGCCGGTGCGACCATCGTGATCCCGGTGTCGTGCGTGGAGGCCGGCCGCTGGCACGGTGGCCGCTCGTTCCGCGACTCGAAGCGCGTCACCAGCAGCGAGGTGCGCCGAAGCCTGGCGCGCGGCGTGAAGTCGAACATCGACCTCACGGGCAGCAAGTTCTCGAACCAGGGCGAGGTGTGGAGCGCGATCGACCACGAGCTGAGCCTGCGCAGCATCAGCCACGACAGCAGCCTCTACCTCTCCGCGTACGACCACGTGGAGCGCGACCCCGAGCTGCGCGTGCTCGCCGCTGAGCTCATCTCGAACGGCGTGCAGCCGGGCCAGACGGGCATCGCAGTCGCCCACGGCGGCAAGGTCATCGGCATGGAGGTATTCGCCTCCGAGGAGGACCTGCGCGCCAGCTGGGAGGCACTCGTGCAGTCCGCGCTCCTCGACCTCAGCATCGTCGACACCACCGTCGAGGCCACGGCGACCGAAGAGGACGTCCGCTCGTTCGTCGGTGCGTTCGCCGACTCGCCGGCAACCACCGCGAAGGGCACGGGCATCGGCACCGAGTACCACGTGGCGGATGCAACAGTCGTCGGGCAGGCACTCGTGGACGACGCCGGCGAGCTGATGCACGCCTTCGCCTACGCCGACGCCTGACCCCATTTCTCCCCGCCGGCGCGGACGCGCCGGCGGGGAAAGGGTCAGCCGGGCAGTGCCACGATCGCCTCGTGCTCCAGTGTCGCCACGGTGACGCCGTCCACCTCGATGTGGATGTCAGCGACGGCGCGCTCACCCGAGCCCTCGAACCTGCGCACGATGACCGAGCGCACCACGGCCGTCGCGCCGTCGTGTGCCGCACCATGGTGGCGGATGATGCTGCGGGTGTGGACCCAGCCCCCACGGGCAACGTGCACGTGGAACACCTGGTTCGCGAGCGCGGGCCACACTGCCGGGTGGACGATGCCGCCGTCCACGCACGACCGGTCATCGTCACCGAGCCTCACGCCGTAGTCGCTGCCCCACTCACCCGACAGCTCGACGCGCATCTCCGGCAGCTGCTCACCGGGGCGCATCGCAGGCACGGGGCCGGAGTCCGTCACGGCGCGGAAGAGGGCGCGGGGCTGGTCCGGTTCGTCCGTGACAGCCCTGATGAGGAGCGGCTCCTCGGCGTCCGGGACGCACCGCACGGTGTCGCCATCGAAGACGGGGCGGCGCAGTCGGACCTCGCCACCACCGCGTGACACCCAGTCCAGCCCGCCCGCCACGATCAAAGGGTGCACGAGGTACGCATACGTCGACACCCCGGCCACGAGTGCCCCCGGGAACCCGGCTGCCCGTGCCCCGGCGTCGGTGTGGATGGGGTTGCGCCCGTGCTCGGGCAGGTTCACCGCCGTGACACTCCACTCCACGGGGGTGAACGGACGGCTGCCGGGCATGTCCCGACACTAACCACGGGCCGGGTGTCCGCCTTCCACGGGTTGCCTGCCGGGCTAGACACCGTTTCCCGCTCTCTGCGAGACTGCCCGCGGGGATAAGCCGCCTGACCGGCGGCCGCACAAGGGGGTCTGTATGACGGCTGTGAACGATGTCGACGTGGTGGTGGCGGGTGCCGGATTCTCCGGTCTGTACCTCGTGCACAAACTCCGCGAGGCAGGCTTCTCGTTCCGCGTGCTCGAGTCAGGCGGCGACGTCGGCGGCACCTGGT
>SXYT01000143.1 GCA_005788205.1 Actinomycetota bacterium
GGTCATCCGGTCAGGCCCGCCGTTTCGTCCTGCGATAGGTTGACCGAATGGCAAAACCTGACGTCTCCATCCCGGAGGGGAACCCACCCGCGGAACTCCTGTCGGAGGACATCACCGTCGGTGACGGCAAGACAGCTTCCGCCGGGAACATCGTCGAGGTGCACTACGTGGGCGTGGCCTGGAGCACGAACCGCCAGTTCGATGCGTCGTGGGACCGCGGCGAGACGTTCGATTTCCGCCTGGGCGCCGGACAGGTCATCCAGGGCTGGGACGAAGGTGTCGCAGGGATGAAGGTGGGCGGCCGACGCCGCCTCACCATCCCGCCGCACATGGGCTACGGGGACCACGGCGCCGGCGGGGTCATCAAGGGCGGCGAGACACTCGTGTTCGTGGTCGACCTGCTGAACGTGAACTGAGGAGGACACATGTCATCAATGAACTTCTACACGGCAAACGCCTCGCTTGCGGGCGCGGAGAAGCTCGGCGTCGAGGAGATGCAGACGATCTGGCGCGTCGAGATGGCGGGGGAACTCTTCTACAACCTCCTCGCGGAGCGGATCGAGGACGACGAAGCTAAGGAATTGCTGCGTCGCAACGCAGTGGAGGAGCGCGGCCACGCCCGGCGGATCGCACGTGCGCTCAGCATCAAGCTCGGCAGCGAGTGGGAGCCCACCGCGGAGCAGCAGGAGTTGCTCGACGTGCCGATGCCCCCGTCGATCGACGCGACGCTCTTCGCCGGGATCGTGAAGGGCGAGCTCAACGGCGACGCCGGCTACCAGAAGTGGGCCGACGCCGAGGAGGACGAGGAGGTGCAGCGCCTGCTGCGCCTGAACGGCCGCGAGGAGACCATCCACGCGGGCCGCGCCCAGCAGGTGCTGGAAATCCTCTCGCGCTGACCCCGCGTCAGCGGGTCACCTTGCCCTGCGGGAGCATCCGGCGCCTGCGGAACCACCGCCGCACGGGCTCCGTGGCCCACTTGCTCGTCGCACCGATGAAGACGGTGGAGATGAGCACGCGCGACATCACGTCCAGCCGGCCGATGTAGGGCGCGAGCACCAGGGTGAAGAGCACGGCCACCGGGTAGACCCACGCGAGGTCGAAGAAGAACCGCCCGAGCGGCGAGCGCTTCTTCGGCACGTCGCCGAGTGCGTCGAAGAACTCCTCCGTGCCCGCAGTGACGGTGATCTTCTCGCTCACGATGAACCGTTCGCCGGTGTCGCGGAACCGCTGCCGCGTCTCCGAGCGCTCCCACTGCCGCAGGTGCAGGGCATCCTTGAACCGGAAGACCATGTGGTAGGGGTCGCCTGGTTCCGCCGGGGCAAGGACCGTGCCGCCGAGGCTGCCGGGTGCGGCGTTCACTGCCTCGAGGATCGCGGCCGCCCACTCCTCGAACTCCTCCCGGTGTGCAGGGTCGATCGTGCGCGCGATTGCCACGGTCACCGCGCCCCGGGCGATCTTCGGCAACTTCCCCGTCTCGAACGGACCTGTGAGCTCGGGCATGCAACTACGGTACTTGCCTGTGCCAGCGCGGGAATCGACATCCTCGAGCGTCGTCATCGTGCTGTGCCACCCGAACCCCGCGAGCTTCACCCATGCCGCCGCGCGGACGGCCGCATCGGCGGCGGCCGGCGCAGGACACAGGGTCACGCTCCTCGACCTCTATGCGGAGGGTTTCGACCCGGTGATGTCGGCCGACGACCTGCGCCGCTACCAGGGGAACGACAGCACGGTCGCACCCGCCACGGTCGCCCACGTCGAGGCAGTGCGCACCGCCGATGTGCTCGTGTTCGTGTACCCCACGTGGTGGTCCGGCCTGCCCGCGGTGCTCAAGGGTTGGCTGGACAAGGTGATGGTCCCCGGAGTCGCCTTCTCTCTCGACGAGCGGTCGAAGGTCCGGCCCGGCCTGGCGCATGTCCGCCGCATCGTGGCGGTGTCCACGTACGGCTCGCCGCGGCGCTACGTGCGGTTCGTGAACGACAACGGAAGGCGGATCCTGTTCCGTGCGCTGCGGATGTCCACCGGCTGGCGCGCCCGCACGACGTTCGTGGGTCTCTACTCCATGGACACCGCCACCGTCGCGGACCGCGAACGTCACCTCGCGAGGGTGGCAGAGGTGATGGGGTCGATGTGAGGGTGCTCCTCGTCCACTGCCACCCGAACCCCGGTTCGTTCGTGTCGTTGCTCGCCCGCGACGCGCACGCCGCCCTCGAGCGCGCGGGCAATGAGGTCCGCTTCCTCGACCTGCACGCCGACGGTTTCGACCCCGTGTTCACCCTGTCGGAGCGCATCAACCACACGGCACCGGCCGAGGGGAAACTGTTGGAGTTCCCGGTGCTGCGCGCCTCCGTGGAGGCACTGCAGTGGTGCGAGGCACTCGTGCTCGTCTATCCCACGTGGTGGTCCGCCCAGCCCGCGATGCTCAAGGGCTGGATCGACAGGGTCCTCATGAAGGGCGTGGCGTGGGACCTTCCTGAGGGCGCGGACACGCTGGTCCCGGGGCTCACGCACATCCGCCGCATCGTTGCCGTCACCACGCACGGTTCGTCCAAGTTCGTGAACGCCCTGGAGGGCGAGGCCGGCAAGCGCACGGTGACCCGCTCCGTGCGCTTGATGTGCGGGCTGCGCTGCCGCACCTCATGGGTGGCGATGTACGGGCTGGACGGGGCCGGCGAGCGCAGCCGCGAGAGGTTCAGGAGACGGGTGACCCGGGTGATGGCGCGTCTGTCCTGACGCGGCCCGCGAGGAACTGCGCCGCGCCGGCGAGGGCGGCCACGCGCACGAGCACGGCGGCCGCGGCCGCGTGGCGCGGGTGCTCGATGCCCGACGTCAGCATTGCCACTGCGTACAGCGTGAGCGCGCCGGCCAGCACGGCGACAGCCGCGAGCGCCGTCCGGCGCCGGCCCCTCAACGCGGCGAGTGCAGCCCCGAGGAGGGTGATGAGCATGCAGGCCACGGCCGGCACGAAGAAGACGCGCGGCACGACCGTGCGGGACTCGAGCGGGAGGAACCCGTCGTCGGCGACGTCGAGCGTGGGGCCTGCCAGGTCAGCGAGTCTCTTGCGTGTCTCGGACGGGTGTGCGAGCAGGTACCGCGCGTACGTGGACCATCCGTCATCGTGGACCCACCGTGCAAGTTCCATCCCGCCGATCCTCATCAGCCGCGGTGGCATCTGGCCCTGCGGGAGGTCGAGGTACGCGAGCAACTCGGGCGGGAGCATCTCGGGCGTGTCGTACGCGGCGATGTTCTCCGTGACCGCGAACCTCGGCATTCCTTTGTCCGTGAACCACGCGGTGGCGACGGGGTCCCTCACCACCTGCTCGACGAGCACGGTGTACATGTTGAGCACGCTCGTCGGCTTGTTCGAGCGGAGCTGCTGCACACCGAGAACCGAGACGAGGATCAGCACCGCCCCGAGGACTCTCGGCAGACGGCGGTCAGTGACGGCACGGAGAGCCACCGCCGCCGTCGCGGCGAAGAGGAACACGAGATGGTGCGGCCTCACGGTCACGAAGAGCACGAACGCCGCGACCCACCCGGCCGATGACGTGAGTGCCCTCCCGGTCGAAGAAATGCGCAGCGTCGCGGCCACGAGCGCTACCCCCGCGGAGATCGTGAGCGACTCGGCCAGGATCGCCTGGTCGAAACGGATGACCTGCGGGGTGAGCCCGATGACGGCAGTCGCCCAGCGCACCGTGCCCGGCCGGCGGCTGGCCGATGAGAGCTCGTGTGCGAGCCAC
>SXYT01000144.1 GCA_005788205.1 Actinomycetota bacterium
GAGCGTGGACGACGTGCGCTGGTCGAATGCCGACGCCGCGCTGCTGGACGAGGTGCGGTTCGTGCTCGGACCGCGACTCAACAAGACGGGCAAGATCGACGAGACGGACGAGATCCGCACGTACGGCCACATCGTCGTCGACGAGGTGCAGGACCTCACCCCGATGCAGTTGCGCATGGTCACGCGACGCTCGCTGAACGGCTCCATGACGATCGTGGGTGACATCGCCCAGGCCACCGGGCCGCACGCGCCGGACGAGTGGGCCGATGTGCTGGACCATCTGCCCACGCGCAAGGAGCCGCGCGTCACCGGACTCTCGGTGGGCTACCGCATTCCCACGGCGATCATGGAACTTGCCGACAGGGTGATGCACGTGGCCACGCCGGGTCTCCGCTCGCCGCGCAGCGTCCGTGAGGGCGGCGAGGCACCGGTGATCACGCGGGTCGACCTTGCTGACGTCGTGCGCGCGGCAGTCGATCGTGCCGTCGCGCAGTCGTCCGCTCCGGGTGCAGGCCGGGTCGCGGTGGTGTGCCCCGACGGCATGGTGGACGCGGTCGCTGCCGAGTTCGATGCGCGCGGCACGGCCTACGGGCGCGCACAGGCATCGGGTCTCGACAACGACGTCACGATCGTTCCCGCGACGCTGGTGAAGGGCCTGGAGATGGACCAGGTCATCGTGGTCGAGCCCGCACGCATCGTGGAGCTCGACCCGCAGGGGCTGCGTCTCCTCTACGTCGCGCTCACGCGATCGACCCGTGCGCTCACCGTGGTGCACGGCCTGGACCTGCCGTCCGCGATGGCCTGACCCGGGGACCCGCACACCATGTCAAGTAAGGTGAGGGCGTGACGGGCGGTCGCAGACTCTCATCGGTGGGAATCGCAGCCGCGATGCTGGCTGGCTTCTTCGTCTCGCTCGTTCCGGGAAGTGTGGCCCTCGCCGCCGCGTGCACGCCCGTGCAGTCGAATGCGGGGACTGATGTCGTGCTGAGGTTCACGAACACGGCTGCCTGCGACTGGACCGTGCCGTCTGGGGTCACCTCCGTGCGGGTGCTCCTGGTCGGTGGAGGCGGCGGAGGCGGATTCGACATCGGTGGCGGAGGCGGCGCCGGCGGGTTCCGCGAGGTGGCGAATGCGGTCACCACCCCTGGCGAGGTCGTTGCCGTGGTCGCAGGCACCGGTGGCGCCGGCGACACATCACAGGGGAACCCTTGCGTCGGGTACAACGGCACCTCATCGTCGATCGGTCTCGCCTCCGGCAGCCTGACGGCCCTCGGTGGTGGTGGCGGAGGCGGCCAGAACGGCGGCGGCGCGTGTTCGACAGACGGGGTCGCCGGTGCGTCCGGCGGCGGCGGTGGCGTCGGTCTGTCATGGCCGCGCGTCGGCGGTGCCGGAACGTACGCAACAGACGGTGACGCGACCACGTTCGGCAACGCCGGGGGCAACACCCCCACGAGCGGCGGCTACTACGCCGGGGGCGGCGGAGGCGGAGCGGGAGGCGCAGGGGGCGCGGGATCGTCGAACGCCTCGGGCTCGATCGGCGGTGCAGGTGGTGCCGGCAGGGCCTCCAGCATCACCGGCACCTCGGTCCCGTACGCCGGCGGCGGTGCGGGCGGGTTCTACCAGAGCGGCACGCGCGGCCTCGGCGGCTCGGGCGGCGGCGGTGACGGCGGCACGAACGCGACCGGACCTGCAGCAGGGACCGATGGTCTCGGTGGCGGCGGCGGTGGCGGCGGCGTGCAGAACTGCTGCTACGGGCAGGGTGCGCGCGGCGGCAACGGCGTGGTCATCGTGCGCTATGCCGTGGCTGTCGCGACGACCACGACGACCTCGACGACCACCACCACGACTACCACCACGACTACCACCACGACGGTGCCGGCGACGACAACCACTGCACCGCCCGCTCTGCAGATCATCATCAACAACCCCGCGACCACGACCACCGTGGTCGCGCCGGCCGGTGCCCCCTCTGCGCCGCAAGCGGCTGAACCGGCGACCGTGGCGACGACGCCCTCCGTCGCGTTGACGTCCACCACGGTGGCTCCATCTGCCCGCACGCCCGGTGGGACACCTGCGGCCCCGACCACGACCACCACCACGACCACGGTGCCACGTTCCACGACCACCGTCGTTGCCCCACCCACGGTCGCAGTGGTCGGGTCCGGCGAGGCGGCCGTCACCGTGGGCGGCAAGAAACAGCAGCCCGTCGTGTCCCGCAGCGAGAACAAGGTGGTCATCACCGTGGGTGAACTGAGTGCAGTGATCTCGTCGGTCGACGAGGACGGCAACACCCTCGCGCTTGATGCCGAAGGGAATGTCGTCCTTGAGCCGGGGTCGCGAGTGGCGATCAAGGTGGCGGGTTTCGAGCCGGGCACCGAGGTGGAGATGTGGATGTTCTCCGCGCCCATCAAGATCGGCAGTGAGACAGTGCCGGAGGACGGGACCCTCGACACCGTGGTGGTGATTCCTGACGGCATCCCGACCGGGGCCCACAGGGTGGTGATCACTACTAGGTCAAAGGGTGACGATGCGGCGACCTTCACGCTCGGTGTGACCGTGCGCGAGTTTGCGAGGGAATCGAACATCGCGACGTGGCTGATCGTGGTGCCGATCCTCCTCGCGGTGGGGGCGGCCCTGTTCATGCCTCCCGCACTGCGCCGACGCCGCCGGGCCTGATTCCGGGCGTACTGCGAGCCCGGCCGGCCCGCGCGCTACTTGTTCGCGTCGACGATGAGCGACAGGAAGCGCTGGGCCTTGTCGGCGTCCGCCGGCCGCTTCTTGTTCACGGCAGACCGCACCAGGTTCACGATGCGCTCGATGTCCGTGGCGAGGTCGTTCGGCAGCTCGAGCAACTGTGGCCGCAGCGCGATCCAGACGGATTCCACGTTGCGCAGTTTCTCGGCGGTGACCGCCTTGTCCTTTGCGACGATCGCCGAGCCCAGGTTCTCCGTGTTCTCGAGCAACTGACCGAGGAGTGCCGGGATGTCCCCCGTGGGGATGGTCGTGGTGGTGACCACGGACGAGGTTGTCGTGGTGTTGATGGTGTCGAGGATGGTGGTGCTGCACGATGTGAGCACACCGGCGCACAGGACGACGGCGACGGCACGGACGGCGAAGCGGGGGCGCATGCGCGTCAGGCCGTCACGAATATCCGCGAGGTGGCGAAGGGGTCGACCTCCACGTCGTTGCCCTCCACGTTCACCGTCATGCTGCCGTCGCGGGCGATGCCGGTGACGGTGCCGGAGTACCCGGGGACCAGCCGCCACTTCTCCAGATAGTCGAGCATTCCCGGTGTGAACTCCAGTTCCTCGGGGATGCGCGTCACCGTGAACGAGGAGCCCTCGCCGATCTTGTTCAGGCGCACGGTCTCGGGTGCCTCGTAGTCGCTGCCGGGGATGGGGTTGCCGTGCGGACACGTGGTGGGGTTGCCGAGCACGCGCTCCATCGCCTCTTCCACCTCGGTGGACATCACGTGTTCCCACTTGCCGGCCTCGCGGTGGGCGAGCGCCCAGGAGAGCCCGAGGATGTCTGTCAGGAAGCGCTCGGCAAGCCTGTGGCGCCGCACCACCTGCATGGCCAGGCCCTCGCCGCGCTGGGTGAGCGAGATGCGGTTGTCCTCGATCGTGACAAGGCCCTCGTCGGCCATGCGCCTGATCATCTCGGACACCGAGGGTCGCGACACGCGGAGTCGTTCGGCGACGCGTGCCTGGATGACGTCCACGTCGTCCTCGCGCAGCTCGAATATGCACTCGCAGTACTCCTCGAAGGCGGGGTGGTGCTCGCCAGGGTTGGGCATGGCGCCATTCTAGGGGCGACCCATGAAGTGAGTACCCTCGCGGGCATGGCAGACCACAAAGTCCTGCACGCGTTCTCGCCGGCCGTGCGCGAGTGGTTCGCCACCTCTTTCCCCGAGCCCACTGCGCCCCAGGTGCAGGGTTGGCCCGCGATCATCGGCGGTTCGCACACGCTCATCTGCGCCCCCACGGGTTCCGGCAAGACGCTCGCGGCGTTCCTTTCGTCGCTCGATCGTCTCATCACGACTGACGCACCGCCCCCGAAGCAGCGCACCCGTGTGCTGTATGTCTCACCTCTCCGCGCACTCGCGTTCGACGTGGAGAAGAACCTCCGTGCCCCCCTCGCGGGCATCGCTCTCGCGGCCGAACGTCTCGGCGTTCCGTTCAACGAGCCGGTGGTGGCGATGCGCACGGGCGACACCTCCGCGAAGGACCGCCAGGCTCTCGCGCGCCGGCCTCCCGACCTCCTCATCACCACACCGGAGTCGCTGTACCTGATGCTCACGTCGGCGGTGCGCGACACGCTCGTCAACGTGGACACCGTCATCATCGACGAGATCCACGCGCTCGCCCCGACCAAGCGCGGTGCGCACCTGATGCTCACCCTCGAGCGTCTCGAGGAGATCACCCTGCGTCCGCCGCAGCGCATCGGTCTCTCTGCCACGCAACGGCCACTCGAGGAGGTCGCGCGGTTCCTCGGCGGCCGGATGCCCGCAGGGGAGACGGGGGGCATGCAGCCGCGGCCGGTCAC
>SXYT01000145.1 GCA_005788205.1 Actinomycetota bacterium
GCGCAACAATGTGAATGCCACCCAGGCAACCATCTCCCGCGACCTCGAGGAGCTCGGGGCAGTCAAGGTTCGCGTGGCGGGCGGCGAGCCGAAGTACGCGATTCCCGAGTACGAACCCCAGAGAATCACGCCGTCCGACCAGTTGCGCCGTGTCGTGGGGGAGTGGGTCGCCGAGGTGACCCACAGCGGCACGCTCGTGGTCGTGCGCACGCCTCCGGGTTGTGCCCACGTGGTCGCGTCCGCGCTCGATCGCGGCGGCATGAAGGGTCTGATCGGCACGGTGGCCGGCGATGACACCGTCATATGCGTGGCCTCGGAGCAAATCGGCGGGCGGAGGCTCGCTGCTCAACTCAGTCAACTCGCAGGAATCAACAAGAAGACGGACAGGGTCGTCAAGACCAGCAAGAAGAAGGTGGCCGGCCATGGTTGACAGGGACCTCCCCGGGAGAGAAGTGGCCGACGGTGCCGCTCTGTGGCACGGCAGGTTCGAGTCCGGGCCGAGCCGTGACCTGATGGATTTCACGGAGAGCATCAGTTTTGACCGGAGGCTGTGGGCCGATGACATCGAGGGATCGCGGGCGCACGTGCAGATGCTCGCGCACGTCGGTCTCATGTCCGCAGGGGATGCAGAAGCCGTGATGCTGGCACTCGGTGCCGTTCATGCGGAGATGGCGGCCGGGGACTTCGTCTTCGTCGCCACGGACGAGGACATCCACACTGCGATCGAGCGCCGGGTCACCCAGATCGCAGGTGAGCCGGGGGCGCGCCTCCACACCGGGCGCAGCAGGAATGACCAGGTGGCAACTGCTCTCCGCTTGTGGAGCCGCCGGGAGATGAGGTCGGTGGCTGCGGCCGCACTCTCGTTGGTGGACGTGCTCGCCGCGCGCGCGGACGAGGCCGACAGCGCAGAGCCCCCCGTTGCCGTCCCCGGGTACACCCATCTCCAACGTGCACAGCCCGTGTTGCTCTCCCATCACCTGCGTGCACACGCGTGGGCCCTGCTGCGTGACATTGACCGCATCCAAGACGCGCTCGAACGCGCGGATGTCTCGCCGCTCGGTGCGGGGGCTCTCGCTGGCTCTTCCCTGCCCATTGACCCGTCGTTCAGCGCGGCGCAGATGGGCTTTGCCGCGCCGTTCGCCAACTCGCTGGATGCGGTCAGCGACCGTGACCACGTGGCCGAGTACCTCTTCGCCCTCTCGCTCATCGGGGTCCATCTGTCCCGCATCGGCGAGGAGTGGGTGCTGTGGACCAGTGAGGAGTTCGGCTTCGCCGTGCTCGACGACGCGTACGCGACCGGGTCCTCGATGCTCCCGCAGAAGAAGAACGCGGACATTGCCGAGCTTGCCCGGGGGAAAGCGGGCAGATTGATCGGGAACCTCGCGGGTCTGCTCGCCACGCTGAAAGGACTGCCGTTGGCCTACAACCGCGATCTCCAGGAGGACAAGGAGCCGCTGTTTGACAGTGTCGATCAGGTCCGCCGGGGACTTGTCGCTGTCGCCGGGATGATCGCCACGGCGCGTTTCGTGACCACGAAGATGCATGACGCAGCGAATGCCGAGTCGCTCGTCGCCACCGACATCGCCGAGTGGTTGGTCGAGCGTGGCATGCCCTTCCGGGAAGCCCATGCAGTCGTCGGGAAGGTGGTGCGCGACGCGTTGTCCTCCGGGACTTCCATGGTCCAGGCCGTGGCCGCGCACCCGCAGCTCGGTCCCGAGGCCGCGGCCCTCTTCGGCGAGGGCGTGGCGCTCGGGCGCCGACTGTCCCCGGGTGCCGCCGGACCCCGGGCCCAGCCCGCACAGAGAGTTCTTCTGGCGACGGCAGCAGAGGCAGCAAGAAGGAGCCTGATGTGAGGTACGTGGAGCGGATCAGGGTTCGCTACAACGAGTGCGACATGCAGAACGTGGTGTTCAACGCCAACTACTGGATGTACGCAGATGATGCGGTCGCCCAGTGGATGCGGCACGCAATCGCAGCCGAGCGTGGCGAGGAGTCGGGCGCAGTGAACCTGGCGGAGTCGGGGTTCGACTTCATGCTGAAGACTGCCGTCGGGACGTGGCACAGGGGCGCGGTCTACGGCGACGTCATCGACGCGGAGTGCTCCGTCACGAGATGGGGCAACACCTCGTTCGATGTCGGCATCGCAATGACGGTCGGCGGCGATTCCGTCTTCGACTGCACGATCACCTATGTCAGCACGACGCCGGGTGCCCCGAAGCCGGTGCCCGTTCCGCCCTTCGTCAAGGCTGCTCTCGACCGGGAGTTCTAGGCCCCGAGCCAGTGCATCTGCTGGCCGTGGTAGCCGATCTCGGCCAGCAGATGATCCGTGCGGCTTCCCGCGGTCCACACGGTCGCGCGCACGTCAGCAACGGGACCGGCAGGCTCCATCCTCACCCACACGAGCGGGGGTCCGTCCGAGGTGGCTGCACCTGCCTCTTCCAGTGCACGTCGCATGCCGTCCTGGACGGCACGGCCGAGGTATTGCCACACGATGGAGTGGAACACGACAGTCGTACGCTCCCTTCCGCGCGCGAGACCGGAGGCGAGCCAGGTGTCAGCAGAGCCC
>SXYT01000031.1 GCA_005788205.1 Actinomycetota bacterium
AACGGCCAGAAGATCTGGACCTCCGGGGCCCTGCACTCGAGCCGCGGGATGCTGGTGGCGCGCACCGACTTCGACCAGCCGAAGCACAAGGGCCTCACCTACTTCATCATCGACCTGGAGCAGCCCGGCGTGGAGATCAGGCCGATCAAGCAGATGAACGGCGCCGCGCACTTCAACGAGGTGTTCTTCACCGATGCCCGGGTCAGCGATGCCGACCGCATCTCCGACGTGAACAACGGCTGGGCCATCACCACGGCCACGCTCGCCTTCGAGCGCAGCGGCCTCTCCGAGGGTGCGGGCGGCGGCATCCGCGTGTCGGCAGGCAAGCAGGCTGGGCTCCTCGACCGGGAGACCGGCGAACTGATGCGCAGGGCCAAGGCGTCCAGCTCCCACCCCGATGAGCACGGCGGGCTCCTCTCCACGCTCCTCTCTGTGCTGCCCCCGCAGGGCCTGAACGTGGTGCAGCGCCAGAAGGTGGTTGACCTCTACATGAACGAGCGGATCGCCGAGATAACACGATTGCGCATCTCGGCTGCCGCCAAGGCCGGCCGTGCCCCCGGTGCGGAGGCCTCCACGATGAAGCTGCACTGGACGAACGGCCTGCGCATCTCCCGCGACCTCGGCATGGAACTGCTGGGGGCCGGCGGCATGCTCACCGGCAGCGACCAGCCCGCCGAGGGCACGATCCAGCACTTCTTCCTGACCATGCCGTCCGCCTCCATCGCCGGCGGCAGCGACGAGGTGCAGCGCAACATCATCGGTGAGCGCGCCCTCGGCCTGCCGAAGGACGTCCAGCCGGACCCGAACACTCCCTTCCGGGACATACCGAGGAACTGACATGCCGATCATTGCCAGCGGGGTCTGCAGGCCGCGCAATCTCTCAGCCGACGCCAAGGGCAGCATCCACGATGACGCGACCGCGACGGAGCTCGGTTTCCGCGCCGGCACGGTGGCGGGTGACATCCACCTGGAGCAGTTCGGCGGCATCCTGGTGCAGGCCTTCGGCCAGGACTGGTTCGAGCGCGGGTCGCTCAGCATGTACTTCATGCACGCCACTGCCGATTCCGAGCCGGTGGAGGCGGTGCTCGATGTCCCCGGTTCCGTGGTGCCCACCACGAACATGCAGGTGACGGCGCGCATGACCACCCCGGAGGGAATCACCGTCGCGGAGGGGACCGCGAGCGGCGGTGTCTCCACGGAACCGACGGCTCTGCACTCGCGCGACCGCCGCGGCGTCGACCCCTCGACCCTGCGCATGCTGCGCGGTGCCGTGCCCGGCCGCGAACTGGACCCGCGCACCCGCACCCCGCGCGGTACCGACCAACGGCTGCGCCACTCGCGCGGGATCATGACGGCCCCGCTCGACTGGTACGTGGGTGACTCACCCTGGGGCGGGCCCGTGTGCTCGCCGCTCACGGCCTGCCAGCTGCTGGTGGCCGGCATGACGGAGTCGATCGAGCGCGAGTGCGGCGAGTTCGTGGGCCTCTACGGTGCGATCGAGATCCGCAACCACCGCGGGCCGTTGTTCCTGGACACCGAGTACACGGTGACGGGACGCGTTCTGGATGTCGCCGACACGCCGAAGACCGAGGTCCTGTGGTTCACGACCGAGGCACGCGAGGCGGGATCACCCAGCGGCGAGCCGGTCGCGTCGCTCACGATGATGACGCGCCTGCTGAAGGACTCATCCCCGCTGTACGCCTAGGAAGGTCGTTGCAATCACGGCCAGAGCGTTCCCGACAGGACCGACACCCCGAGTGCGACGAGCCAGAGCGACCAGACAACATACGCCACCGGAGTGATCTTGCCCGCAAGCAACCAGCCGTTCTCCTCATTGGCACCAACGAACTCCATGCTGCACAGAAGCAGTGCGACACCCACTGCAATGCCGACACCTCCGAGCACGGACACGACTCCCCCGTCGCCGATGATTCCAGCACCAAGGACAATGCTCCAGAGACCGGTGAAGGCATAGCCGAGATGCTCACCGACAGCCACACCGAGGTACCTGTTGAACGCCTGAAACACAATGTCGATCGACTGTGCCCGAACCGGGTCAGCGGTCGCTGACTCCCGCGCGAGGTACGGAACCATGAACGGCCAACGGGCGAGACCGAGGAACTGGACCACGCCGGCGAGAACCCCGAGCACTCCCGCGAGTGTCGCAATTGTCGGAGAATGGCGGTGCTGAACGATCCCGGCCATGACTGCGACAGGGGCAAACGCCACGGCTGTGAGCATGAAGATCCACCAGGTGAGAATCAGACGACTTCCACCCTCACGGAATCGACGGAGCACATCGACAGTGGGCTGGCGGAGGACGTCCGGGTAGTCGAATGATGCGGCCAACATGCCGAAACTCATGTTGAAGAGCACCGGCAGGATGATCAGGGTGATAGCTGTGACAGTTCGGAGACTCATGGTCGTTCCTTCCGCATTGGCGGGTATGCCGGGAGCACCGACGGCAGGCACCACAGGAGCACGGCCGTGAGGACGATCGCCCCGGAGGAGCCGAACACTGCGTAGTTGGTCTCCACGTCGTCACGGATGACCAACGACGTGATCCACCATGCGAGTCCCCACATGACCGCATTGACTCCCGACCACAGAAGAGCGTGCCGTGGCGGCCGCTGCTGCAGCAGGGCTTGTGCCATCCCAAGGACTGCTCCCGTGACGACACCACGGGACATCAATGACGTGAGTTCGGTGCCGAATCCCACCACCAGACTGGAGAGAACGCCCCCCAGGGCGGTTCCCGCAGCCGAGACCGGGATCCATGACAGCGGCAACCCGAACCGGCGCAGGGCGTTGTACTGGAGTCCTCCGAGGGCACTGCCGACGAGGAGCCCCCCGGCAAGTGCACTTGGCGTGGTGTCAATCGGGCCCACCGCGATGCGCGTGACCAGACCACTGACAGGAAACGCCAAGAACGTCGGCATCCAACTGCGCAACCACCACCGTTGCGTGTATGCGTTGATCGAAGTCATAATGTACACTGTATACTATGACTCGGACCAAATCAACGTCCGCCAATTCGATTCGCAGACCCCGTAACTCCCTCAGTCGGGAGGAAATCCTGAATGCTGCGGAGCGTGTGGGCCAGAGAGTCGGTGGTGACCTCACCATCCGCGAAATTGCCGGCGACCTGGGCGCGTCTCCCATGTCCCTCTATCGGTACTTTGATTCCAGGGAAATACTCATCAGCAATCTTCTTGACCGCATCATGTCGAGGTTCGAGTACCCAACGAGGACCGGCGACTTGCAGACAGACCTCGTCGATTTTGCCCGCTCCCACAAACGACTGCTTGACGCACACCCATGGGCGGTTTCGTTGTTCTTCACGCACCCCTCACCGGGGCCGGCAACCGATCGAATCGGGGAGACCGCACTCTCGATCCTTGTGGGCGGCGGCCTCTCCCGCGAGATGGCTGTGTCGGTGTTCTCCGCAGTCATCGCACTCAACTACGGATGGGCATCCTTCGCGAAGGCCCGCTCTGAGTCGGTCATAAACGGCACTCCGGGATTGAGCCTCGCCGATTCCTTGTCGCTGCTCTCCGACGACGAATTTCCGGTTACTCGGCAGGTCGCGCCCGAGCTCGTGGAGTACGGGGCACACCGACACTATGAGTTGGCCCTCGGGGTGCTGGTCACCGGCCTGCGGACGGTATGAGAATCACAGTTTGCTAATCCCTCTGTACGCCTAGGCCACGCGCGGCCCTCTGGCTGTTCGTCCTAGCGGAAGGCTTGCGCTTCGGCGTGGGCTTGCGCGGTGCTGCGGACTTCCGCGGAGGCTTTGCCACAGCAGGAGACCTTGCCGCCACAGGGGACCGCGCCCCCTGGGGGGCGGTGGCCTGCACCCCGGGGCGCACTGCCGCGCCGGACAGCGTCGGCGGGGCCACAACCGCGGGCGATGCTGACATCGTCACCGCAGCCACGGACGGGGCTGAGGCCTGGGTCACGAGAGGCTCAGGCCCCGGCTCGGCGGGCGGGGGCAACGTGATGGTGGTCGTCGTGGTTGTGGTCGTCGTGGTCGGGGGCACCAGCGAGTCGATGAGGTCCGTGATCGTGCGACGGGCAACGGTCATGTCGACCGCATCGGTCCAGACCCACAGCACCACGTTGCGGTCGTGCCAGCTGTACCCCGACCCGGTGCCCAGACCGATGCCGGCGTACCGGCAGGCGCCCAGCCAGTCCTGGTCGGCGGCAATCAGGCGCCCGAAGTCATGCGGGGTGTGCGAGTGCGCGTACTCCCACAGCGCGGCCATCTGTGCCTCGCCGATGTCCTCGCCGTAGATCCAGATCGGTCGCGGGGTCGCGGAGTCGGTGAGCATCGTGGACGTTGCGGCAGTGCACGGGACCGTGGTGGACGGTGGGGCGGGTTCTGCTGCAGGTGTGGCCCCGCCCGTGTCGAGACGAATCGTCAGCGCATCCCACTCGTCGGACGGCGAGTCCGCCGTGGCATTCGCCTTCGTGTACCCGCCGATGACAAGGTTGCCGGCAGTGTCGAGAGCGAAGGACGACACGACATCGTCCTCCCCGGTGCCGAACTGGCGGGTCCACAGGCGGGTCCCGTCCGGGGCGAAACTGTGGAGGAGGAAGTCCGACCCGCCGAACCGCGGCTGGCCGGCGATGCGCTTGCCGAACGCGGTCCCCGCCACCAGCAGGTTCCCGTCACGGCCCAGCAGCACCCTCTTGCTCATGTTCGCGCACGCGATGACGGTGCGCCACTCCTGCACGCCGTCCGCCGAGTACTTCGTGATGAACGACCCGCCGAGCGCCCGCTCCGTGCACGGCAGGGAGGGATAGACGCTGTTCGACTCCCCTACCACGTAGTACGAACCGTCGGGTGCAGTGACCCCGCCCTGCGGCGACCACTCCCCGCCGTCGAGATCCGTCACGATCGTGCGGACGGTCTCCCCGGTGGCAGACATCCGCAGGGTGAAGAAGTTGTAGTAGTCGTCGTTCCCCCGCCCGTTGACCGAACCCGCCGCCCATGCGTTGACATCGACCCCGCCGTCCGCCCGGCAGCCGAGCGACATGATGGCATCGTTGTTCCGCGAGCCGAACTGGCGCACCCACATCCGGCGGAACCCGGCATCAAAACGTGCCACGAAGTTGTCTGCCATCCCGATCGCCGGCGTCTCCGACGGTGCGACCGAGTGGTCCCACGCCGAGCCACCCACATAGAAGCTCCCGTCCGCGCATCGCTCGATGATGCGGAGGAAGTCCTGGCCGGTGCCGCCGAACTGGGCAACGTGCTCGTACGAACCGTCCGGCGACACCGCCAGGATCACGGCATCGAAATCATGGTCGTCGGGCTGGACGTCGGTGAGAAAGCGGCTGTCGGAGTACCCCACGAAGACGGCGCGGCCGTCGGGCAGGGCGATGCTCCCGCCGTACTCGGAGCCGTAGAACCCGCCACCCGGGACCTCAGGGATGGTGGTCACCCACTGCACCGAGCCCGACTGGTCGATGAGACGCACCGTAGTGCTGCCGCCCGGGCCCCACCCGTGCTTCGCGAGCGACATCACCGAGCCGTCATCGAGTGGTTGGGCCACCACGGACCCGTCAAAGCCGGCGCCCGTGACCTCGACCCTGTAGTCGACAACGAGTTCCGCCGCTGGCTGCGCCGCGGCGTGCGAAGGGAGCAGGGCCACCACCAGCGCGGTGACGGCCAGGACGGTACGGCGCACCTACTGGCCCTCGGGGATCCAGTTGCCGTGGAACCCGTTCGGCACGCGCACCGGCAGGTGCACGACCGCCACGGGATCGTCGGTGATCGCCCGCGCGTCGAACACGGCGAGGTCCGACGTCATCGTGTCGTTGTCCAGGCGCAGCGCCATCACCCAGCCGTCGTCCTCGGCCGTGCCGCCGTCGCGGGGCACGAAGACCGGCTCGCCGTAGCCGTAGCGGGGCTGGTCCGTGCGCGCCTCGTTCGTGCCGCGTTCGAGGTCGGTCTTTATGAGCGTGTCCTGGGTGAAACCGCGGCCGACCCCGGCGGTGTAGCCGTAGCGGTACGGCAGGCCGAGCAGGGCCTCGTTGTGGCGCGGGAACTCCTGGCCGCGATCGTCGATGCGCTGGTGGGAGGACTTTCCCGTGACCGGGTTCAGCCTCCAGCGGTCGAGCGTGGAGGTGCCCTCGCTCGGGCCGCGGCGCTCCTTGTCGAACATCCTCGGGTGGCGCACCGCGTCGAACACGACCTCGTCGCCGTCGTCGTAGGCATTCATCGGGTGGAAGATGTAGCAGGGGTCAATGGACACCCACTTCACGTCCTCTGCGTTGCCCTCGCGCGGGAGGAGGCCGATGCGCGCCTCGTAGTCAGGATTCCAGAAGTACGGCAGGCCGGCGCCGGACATCGCCGCCTCCAGGTTGAACACGCACGGGAGGTCGAGCACGAGCACGTACTTCTCCGTGATCGCGACGTCATGCACCATCGGTCCCCCCGGCAGGGGGATGTCCACGGTGCGGCGCACGCGACCGTCGGTGCCCACCACCACGTACTGCAGCTGGTTGCCCCAGCCCCACCAGTACGTCATCGTGTGCAGCTCGCCCGTGCGCGGGTCGCGCTTCGGGTGGGCACTGAACGCGTGCGGCAGGGTGCCGCCGAAAGAAGAGATGCGAACGGTGTCGAGGTCATGCGACAGCTCGATCGGCGGGGCGCCGGCCTCCACGATCGCGTACGTCTTTCCGGCATGCCCGATGACGTTGGTGTTGGCGGCGAACTGCTGGTGGTCGGCCGGCCAGTCGGACTCCGGCCGGGGCTCGCCGAGCAGGTCCGCCACGTCGTTGTTGCGCACCCAACGGTTGCGGTACCACTCCGCCCTGCCGTCACGGATGCGGATGCCGTGCACCATCCCGTGGCCGCTGAACCAGTGGTACTTCGCCTCGTTCACGGGCCCGAGCGGGTTGGGCCCGTTGCGCAGGTAGCGCCCGTCGAACTCGGCGGGGAGAGTGCCGGTGACGCGGAGGTCAAAGGCGGTGGTCTCCACGTCCACCGGGGCGAGGTTGCCACGGAGGAACGGGTTCGGCTTGTTCTCGATGGTGGTCATT
>SXYT01000146.1 GCA_005788205.1 Actinomycetota bacterium
ACCATGAAGTACCCCAGCGTCTACCTGGTCGGCCCGAAGGCAACCGGCGAGGTGCTCTCCGTCGCCTACGCGGGCGCGGGCCAGCACCAGGATGCGGGCGCCAAGATGGTGCACGCCGCCCCGGAGACCACCTCCAAGATCGTGTCAAAGTCGATCAGCAAGGACGGTGGCATCACCACTTACCGCGGTCTCGTCCGTGTGGACGAGGGCGCGTACGGTTGCAAGAGCCACGTCCAGTGCGACGCGCTGATTCTGGACGGTGACTCCGAGTCGCGCACGCTTCCCTACATGGAGGTCGGTGAGAAGGACGCAGAGATCGGTCACGAGGCAACCGTGTCGAAGATCGCCGACGAGCAGCTCTTCTACCTCATGTCGCGCGGCCTCACCCAGGAGGCGGCCATGAGCATGGTGGTGAACGGGTTCATCGAGCCCGTCACCCGCACGTTGCCCATGGAGTACGCAGTCGAGTGGAGCCGCCTGATCGAGCTCCAGATGGAAGGCTCCGTCGGCTGAGCCGGCGACACCGGGGTGGCTCCATGCCGATGCGCACCGAGTGCAAGCACTACGAGAGCCGTACGTACGCGAACGGTGACGCCGTGCGCAAGTGCAACCTGGACCTCGCACCCGAGGCCCCGTGGCGCTGCCCCGACAACTGCACCAGGTACGAACGCCGGCTTGCCGACGTTGCATGGGTGCACAGCACCACGCTCACCACGCCGACACCCGACGAGGTGCCCGGCCTCGATGACGGCACCGCAGCCGCCGTGCTGGACGCTGCCGAGGACATCGTGAACGCCATCGGCGCGCAGGTGCTCGCCGAGGTCGAGGCCGAGAGAAACAGCAAGAAGCGGCGCTGGTTCCGCCGCAAGAAATAACCCCCGCACACAGAAACTGACCCCCGCATGAACACCACCCCCGTAATGCCGAGCGCCGAGGAAGAGATCTGGCGCTACAGCCGCATAGGCGAGCTCGACCTCACCGCGTTTGCCCCCGGTGCCGCGCGCACCGAGACCGTCAACGCCGGTGCCCTGCGCGCGACGGGCACCCACGCTGGTGTCGCCATGGAGACCCCCGCCGACGTCTTCGCCGCACTCAACCGCGAGCACGGCAACGAGATCGCGCTCGTGGTGCCGAGGGGTCACGCCGTGGAACAGGTCATCGAGGTGGTGCACCACGTCGAGGCTGACGGGACCGTCTCGTACCCGCGCCTCGTCATCGACGCCGGTGAGGACTCCGAGGTCACCGTGGTGGAGCGCTTCGTCTCGAGCGACTCAGTCACCGCGCTCGTGGTGCCGGTGCTGGAGGTGCGGGCTGCGCGCTCCGCGCGCGTCAACTACGTGGCGGTGAACCAGCTGGGCACCCGCACCTGGCAGATCGGCCACCAGCAGGCAGTCGGCCACCGCGACTCCACCATCCGCCTGAACACCGTCGCCCTCGGCGGCGACTACGCGCGCGTGCGCGCCGAGGCCCGCCTGGTGGAGCAGGGCGCGAGCGCCCAGCAGCTCGCGCTGTACTTCGCGAGCGGCACCCAGATGCACGACTTCCGCACGCTCCAGCACCACGTGGCGCCGCGCACCCACAGTGACCTGCTCTTCAAGGGGGCCGTCGGCGGCAGCGCCCGCAGCGTGTACACCGGTCTCATCCACATCGCCAAGAACGCCGCGCACAGCGAGGCCTTCCAGACGAACCGCAACCTCACGCTCGGCGAGGGAGCGTGGGCCGAGAGCGTGCCCAACCTGGAGATCGAGACCAACGAGGTGAAGTGCAGCCACGCCAGCACCGTGGGGTCCATCGAGGACGACCACCGCTTCTACCTCGAGAGCCGCGGGGTGCCGCCCGAGGTCGCCGAGCGGCTGATCGTGTCCGGATTCTTCAACGACGTCCTCGAGCGCATGCCGCGCGGGGTCGACGTGGAGCCGCTGCGGCGCGCCGTCGCCGACAAGCTGGCCGCCGAGGCCGTGCTCACCGCGGGGGCCGCGTCATGAGCATCCGCCTGGACGCCCTTGAGAACGGCAAGGCACTGCACGCCGAGATCGACGGAGTGCCGGTGGCGGTGGTGCGCATCGACGACGAGGTGTTCGCCGTCCATGACAGGTGCAGCCACGCCGACGTGCGCCTCTCGGACGGTCTCGTGTGGTGCGAGACGAAGCAGATCGAGTGCATCCGCCACGGCAGCGCATTCAGCCTGGAGTCGGGACACCCCGACACCCTGCCCGCCACGCAGCCCGTGGCCGTCTACCCCGTCTCCGTCGTGGACGGGGAGGTCATCGTGAACGTGAAGGAGGGCGGCAAGTGAGCACGCTGGAGATCAAGGGCCTGCGGGCCGCCGTCGGTGACAAGGAGATCCTGAAGGGCATCGACCTCACCGTGAGGAGCGGCGAGGTCCACGCCATCATGGGCCCGAACGGCGCGGGGAAGTCCACGCTGTCGGCCGTCATCATGGGCAAGCCGGGGTACACCGTGCTCGGCGGCACTGTCACGCTCGACGGCGAGGACATGCTGGCCCTGCCCACATGGCAGCGCGCCGTGCGCGGCCTGCACCTGGTGATGCAGTACCCCACGGAGGTGCCCGGCGTGCACGTGGACGAGGTGCTCGTGGAGGCGCTGGCCGCGCGCGGGCGCGACACCGCCGCGCTCGCGGGCATCATCGACGCCGAGGCCCGCCGCATCAACTTCGACCCTGAGCTCGTCACGCGCGCGCTGAACGTGGACCTCTCCGGCGGCGAGAAGAAGCGCAACGAGACACTGCAGCTCGGCGTGCTGGAGCCGCGCATCGCGATCCTCGACGAGCTCGACTCGGGTCTCGACATCGACGCCTTGCGTGACTGCGCGCGCCGTGTCGAGGCCGCAACGCACGAGAACAACCTCGGCGTGCTCGCGATCACCCATTACGTCCGTCTGCTCGAGGAACTGAAGCCCGACGTGGTGCACATCCTCTCGGATGGGCGCATCGTGAAGACGGGTGGGTCGGAACTGGCTGACACGCTCGAGCGCGACGGCTACGCCGCGTTCGTCTGAGCTCGATTCGCCGACCGCCTGACACAGCCCGCGGGCGCCCCGCGGGTCTAGGGTTCCCCGCGGAGGGGAGGGCAGACATGTCTGGTGCGTCGACACGCGTCTACATCGCGAAGAAGGACGCCTTCCCGGGCTGGTGGGTGGTCGGTGGCTGCTTCGCCATGCTGTTCTTCGGGTCTGCGCTCGGCTTCTACGGCATGGGCGTCTACCTCAACGCGTTCAGCAAGGAGCAGGGCTGGGACGTCTCGTCGCTGTCCGTGGCCACCACGTTCTTCTTCCTCGTCGGCGGCCTGTGGAACGTGGTCGTCGCCCGGCTGATGGCACGCCACGACGTGCGCCACATCGCCTACGGCGGCGCCGCCCTGGGAGCCGTCGCCCTCTACATGCTCGGCCAGGTCACCGAGAAGTGGCAGTTGTTCGTCGTCTACGGCATCTTCTCGGTCGCGTGGTCCTCCAGCGGCCTGACGCTCGCGACCACCGTGGTCACCCGCTGGTTCCACACCAAGCGCGCGCCCGCGATCGCGGCGGTCTCCTCCGGGCTCTCCGTCGGCGGCATCGTGCTCACCCCCATCGTGAAGGCCCTGATCGACTCGCACCAGATGAGCGGCACCGCGCCTTGGCTGGCCCTCATGTGGCTGGTGGGCATGACCGTGCCCACGTTCCTCTTCGTGCGCGGCGACCCGATCGCTCTCAACTGGATGCCGGACGGCCAGCCCAAGCCGGAGAACCACGTGGTGGACCTGCCCGGCACCCCGATGGCCGTGGCCGTGCGCACCCGGTTCTTCTGGGTGGTCACCGTGGGGTACGTGCTCGTGATGGGGGCCCAGGTGGGCGCCATCCAGCAGATCGTGAAACTGGTGGAGGAGCGCACCGACAAGGGGACTGCAGCGTTCGCGACCGCGGTGCTCTCGGGGATGAGCGTGGTGTTCCGCCTGGTCGGCGGACGCGTGATCCCCAAGTTCCCACTGGCCAAGTTCATGGTTTTCGTGGCCGCGGTTCAGGGGACAGCCATCGTGCTCATCGGGCAGATGGAGTCGAAGTTGACACTGTTCCTGTCCATCGGGCTGTTCGGGGCCATGGTCGGCAACGTGCTGATGATGCAGTCGCTCCTCATCGCCCAGCGCTTCGGCGTGAAGGACTACGCACGGATCTCGTCGCGCAGCGGTCTCATCTCGCTCACCGGCACCGCCGTCGGGCCGATCCTCATCGGGTCGATCCGTGACGCATCCGGCAACTACACACTGCCCTACCTGGTGGCGGGGCTTGTCTCTCTCCTCGGTGCCGCGATCTTCACGCTGAGCGGCCCTGCCGAGGCCACCGACGACTGACCGGGGTCAGAACGCCATCTGGCGGAGGCGCTTGATGCGCTCCTCGGTGGCGGGGTGCGTGGAGAACAGCCTCGTCATGTCCGGTCCCGCTCCGCGGCGTCGACCGCCGAACTCGGCGAGCGGGTTGTGGATGTACGCCTGGGCCTGCGCGGGTGCGACGGCCATCGGCCGCGTGGCCGCGAGGAGCTCGATCCTCTCGAGTGCGCGCGCCAGTGGCTCGCCGTTGCCCAGGAGCTCGGCGGCGCTGCGGTCGGCCTCGAACTCGCGACTGCGGCTGACGGCCATCTGGATGAGACCGGCAGCGAGCGGGGCAATCATCGAGACGAGGAGAACGGCGAACGGGTTCGGCCTGTCGTCGTCGTTGCTGCTGCCCGCGAACATCGTCGCGAACATGGCCATCTGGGCGATCGATGAGATCGCGGTGGCGATGGCGGCGGCCACGGAACCGATGAGGATGTCCCTGTTGCGCACGTGCATCAGCTCGTGGGCCATCACACCCTCGACCTCTTCGCGCGAGAGCGAGCCGAGGAGACCCGTGGTGGCGCACACCACGGCGTTCGACGGGTTGCGCCCGGTGGCGAAGGCGTTCGGCTGGTCGGCGGGGGAGATGGCGACCCGCGGCATGGGCATGTTGGCCCTGGCCGCGAGGTCACGAACCATCCCGTAGAACTCAGGGTGGTCAGCCTCGGTGATGATCTGCGCCTTGGAGGACGAGAGCGCCAGCTTGTCGCTGAACCAATAGCTCCCGCCCACCATCACGAGGGCGAGGACCAGGCCGATCATGACGGCGCCAGAGCTGCCGCCCCCCAGGAGGGAGGCGACGCCCACGATGAGCCCGCCGAGCGCGGCAAGCAGGACAGTCGTCTTCATGGTGTTCTTGAACACGGGGGTCTCCTTCCGTCTCGTTCGTGGGGTCAGCCGAAGTCCAGGATGTCGCCGAGCACGCTGCTCAGTTTCTTCTTCTTCGGCGGGTACGGGTACTTGACCTTGTGCGCCTTGTAGTCGTCATCGTCGTCATCCCTGCGGCGGACGGACTCGACCTGGGCGTTGGAGCGCTCGATCAGCTTGTCGAGTTCTCCCCGGTCCAGCCACACGCCGCGGCAGTCGGGGCAGTAGTCAATCTCGATGCCCTGACCGTCGGACATCACGAGGTTGACGGAACATTGGGGGCACTTCATGGTTTTCCTTCGGCAATGAGCGGTTGTGCTTGCCGAAGGTCTCTCCCGGGCTCGCGCCCCCGCCGGTGCCGGGCCTTTCGGCCGTGCTGACGACACCGTGGTCTCGGGATACTCCCCTTCGTCGATTGAATTCTACGGCCTCCCGTAGCCTGACGGACGTCATGACTGAGCCCCAGCACCCCAATGTGACCAGAGTCGTGGAGGCCGCCCGGGCCGCCGGCCTGGCCATCGAGACCCGCCGGTTCCCCGAAGGCACCAAGACCGCCCAGGACGCCGCCTCGGCCATCGGTGTGGAGGTGGGCCAGATCGTGAAGAGCCTGGTGTTCGGGGTCGATGACGAGATCGTGATGGCGCTCGTCTCAGG
>SXYT01000147.1 GCA_005788205.1 Actinomycetota bacterium
ATAACTGAGGGGAAGTTGCTCACAGTACGAGAGGAACAGAGCAACGTCGCCACTGGTTTACCGGTTGTCTGATAAGGCAGGCCGGGCAGCTAAGCGATTTGGGCTAAGTGCTGAAAGCATCTAAATCCCGGAGTTCAAGATGGAGAAGCGCCACATCGAGCGCCGCCTCGACCAGATGCGCGCAGAGGGCACCGAGTTCCGCACCGGCGCCGATGTCGGCGGCGCCATTGACATCGAGATCCTCCGCGCGAGCGTCGACGTGCTCGTACTCGCCTGCGGGGCGACCTCGTGGCGTGACCTGAACGTGCCGGGTCGTGAGCTGCGCGGCGTCCACCAGGCGATGGAGTACCTCCCCATCGCGAACAAGGTCCAGGAGGGTGACTTCTCCGACGCGGCGATCGATGCCAAGGACAAGAACGTCGTCATCATCGGTGGTGGCGACACCGGCGCGGACTGCCTCGGCACCTCGCTGCGCCAGGGTGCCCGGCAGGTCATCCAGCTCGAGATCATGCCGCGCCCGCCCGAGGACCGCGCCGCCGGGAACCCGTGGCCGCAGTACTCGATGGTCTACCGCGTGTCGTCGGCCCATGAGGAGGGCGGCGAGCGCGTGTACAGCGTGAACACGGAGCGTTTCCTGGACGACGGCAACGGGAACGTGCGTGCCCTGCTCGTCCACGAGGTCGAGATGAGGAACGGCAGGTTCGAGAAGGTGGAGGGCACGGACCGCGAGATCCCCGCCGACCTCGTGTTCCTTGCGATGGGCTTTGTCGGGCCGGAAAAGGGGTCCTGGCTGGACCAGCTCGGGGTTGCCTTCGACGAGCGCGGCAACGTGGCGCGTGATGACGATTACCAGACGAACGTGCCGGGCGTGTTCGTGGCCGGCGACATGGGCCGCGGGCAGAGCCTGATCGTGTGGGCCATCGCGGAGGGCCGGGCCTGTGCCGCGGGCGTCGACACGCACCTGATGGGCTCAACCACGCTCCCGTCGCCGATCCCGCCGACGGCACGACCGCTCGTGTGAGCCATCCCGCCGGGATGTGACGATGCGCCACCATCGACGGTGGTTCACCAACTACCGTGAGAACCCGTGCAGGTGACACGACGCAGGATGATGGCGCGCGCAGCGACCGCGACCGTGTGCATCGCAGTCGCGGTGCCCGCATTCGCCTCCTGCGGCGGCGACACTCTCGGCGTTGCGACCACCGTGGTCGGGGTGACCCCGACCGCCTTCGCGACGATCCCCCCGGTCGCGAGCACGCTGCCGGGCACCACCACGACGCTCCCTGCAAACGCCGTCGGCCAGGAGACGACCTACACGGTCGTGGCCGGTGACTCGCCGATCTCGGTGGCGACCAGGTTCGGCATCACCGTGAGCCTCTTGCTCTCCTACAACGCGCTCCTCACCCCCGGGGACTTTCCCTACCCCGGACAGACGCTCAAGATCCCGGCCGCTGCGATCACGCCATCAGCGACGAACCCGCCCTCCGGGGGTGCCCCCGCCGCGACGACCCCCGCGGGTCCCGTGGGGCCAGGGTGCGGCACCCGTCCTGCGGGCACCTACACGATCCAGGACGGCGACTCGATCTGGGCCATCACGAAGAAGTTCTGCATCACGTCCGCACAGTTGGTGGCAGCGAACGAGTGGCCGGACGGTGGCGTGACGCTGCTGCCCGGCCAGGTCATCAGCATCCCTGCCGCGAACGGCTGAGCCCGCCTCACCTGTCGGTGGATCGTCGCCTCGCGGTGTGGCGCTCGAGGGCGAGCCTCACGAGTTCGTCGATGAGTGCCGGGTAGGAGAGACCGGACGCCTCCCACATCTTCGGGTACATCGAGATCGGCGTGAACCCCGGGATCGTGTTGATCTCGTTGATGAGGAACCCGCGGCCGTCCTCCTCGAGGAAGAAGTCGACCCGCGCCATGCCCTCGCACCGCAGCAACCCGTAGGCGTGCACGGCCAGTCGCCGCACCTCCTCGGTCTGTGCCTCCGTGAGGCGCGCAGGAACGGTGAGGGTGGCCGCGTCGTCCACGTACTTGTCCTCGTAGTCGTAGAAGTCCTTGCTGGGCGTGATCTCGCCGGGCAGTGACGCCCTCGGGTTCCTGTTGCCGAGGACTGCGACCTCGATCTCGCGCCCCCGCACCGCCTCCTCGATGACGATCCAGTTGTCGTACCGGGCGGCGGCTTCGACTGCCACCGCGAGTTCCTCCGGCGACGAGACACGGGAGACACCGACCGACGATCCCATGTTGGCCGGTTTCACGAAGAGGTCGGTCGCGTGGTCGTCCCACAGCACGAGGAGGTTCCTTGGCGAGCACTCGTCGTGGTGCATCGTGACGGAGCGGGCCTGGGGGAGCCCCGCCTCCGCGAAGAGACGCTTGGCGACGCCCTTGTCCATCGCCACAGCGCTCGCGAGAACGCCGCTCCCCACGTACGGCATGTCGAGCAGCTCGAGCAGGCCCTGGACCGTGCCGTCCTCGCCCAGCGGACCGTGCAGCAGGGGCATCACAACCGCGCCGGCATGACTCCGCAGGACAGCGGAGGGTTCGACCTCCGCACCGCCGACGGACAGGCTCTCGCCGGTGTCACGCCCGCCCTCGCCGCGCCACTCGTGCGCGGGCGAGACCTTCCACGAGCCGTCACGGTCAATCCCGACGGCGATGATGTCGTAGCGAGACGGGTCGGCCGCCCGTATCACGTGTGAGGCCGTCACACGGCTCACGTCATGCTCCGCAGACTGCCCGCCGAAGAGGACCACGAGCGTCTGGCGGGGCGCATTCATCCCCGCAGACCGTACTCCGCCGCTAGGGTCGGCCCATGCGCATCTCTGCCTCCGCGGTCGCGGGGTGCACCGGTGGACGCGTCACCGGCGGTGACGCCGAGGCTGACGGACTCTCCTTCGACACACGCACTCTCGTGCCCGGTGAGGCGTTCGTGGCGCTGGTGGCAGCCCGTGA
>SXYT01000148.1 GCA_005788205.1 Actinomycetota bacterium
CATCGGGTCGCCGATGTGGGCGAGTTCCCAGTCGAGCACCGCCACGAGGCCCGTCCCGTCGACCATCACGTTGCCGAGGCGGAAGTCCCCGTGCACGATCACGCGTTCCGCGGAGGCAGGCCTGTTCGCCTCGAGCCACCGGAACGCGACCTCGAAGACGGGGTGCGGTTCACCAAGGTCGTCGAGCACGCGCCGGTACGTGGCCACTTCGTCCTGCTCGACGAGGCCGGGCGCCGACCGGGGCGGCAACGAGTGGAGCCTCGCCATGGCTGTTCCGATGTCCGCTGTGAGACGCGCCCTCGCGTGCGTGAACTCGTCGTCGCGCAGGATCTTGCGGGCGATCGTCTCGCCCTCGACCGCGCGCACCACCATGAACGAGTTGCCGAGCGCCGATGACTCCCCGCCGTCCACAACGACCTCGGGCACGGCGACACCCCCGTCGTGCGCGGCACGGAGCACCGCCACTTCAGTGGTCATCGGGCGCACCGCGCCGTCGCGCTGGCGCTGCAGGATGAGCGGTGCGCCGTCCGCATCGAAGCGCCACGTCTCGCGTGACGCCCCGCCCGACAACCGGGCGAGACCCGTCACGTCCGCACCGCCGAGAACAGCAGACAGGCGTGCGGCGAGGTCCGCCGTCGCGTCGTGACCGTTGCCCTTTGCCATCGGCGCAACTCTGCCACGCCGACTACGGTCCCTGCAGTGCCGAACGACCCCGGGAGCCTGCCGACCCTCGATCCGTTGCTCGCCACGGAGGCCGTCAGCGTCGTGCGCGGCGGGCGCGCAGTCCTCGACAGGGTCACCTTCGCCGTCTTGCCCGGCGAGCGGTGGGTGGTGCTCGGGCCGAACGGGTGCGGCAAGACGACCCTGCTGAAGGTGCTCTCGCTCTACCTGCACCCCTCGAGCGGGCACGTCAGCGCCCTCGGCCGGCAACTCGGCACGTTCGACGTGCGCACGGTGCGGCCCCGCATCGCGTACTCCTCGGCGAGCCTGTCCGCGGAACTGAGACCGGCACTCACCGCGGAGGAGGTCGTGATGACCGCCAGACACGGTGCACTCGAGCCGTGGTGGCATGACTACGGCCCGCCGGACCACGAGCGTGCCCGCGAATGCCTCGCGCGTCTCGCTGTGGGGGCCTTCGCGGCCTCTCCGTTCGGTGCCCTGTCCTCCGGGGAGCAGCAACGCGTCCTGCTCGCGCGCGCCCTGATGAACGACCCGTTCGTCGTGCTGCTCGATGAGCCGTCCGCGCGCCTCGACCTCGGGGGCCGCGAGGATCTCGTGCGCATCCTCGATGGCTTCGCCGCCGCCAACCCGATGCTCCCGACAGTCACGGTCACTCATCACGTGGACGAGATCGCACCCTCCACCACGCACTGCATGATGCTGCGGGACGGCGCGGTGCTCGCCACCGGCCGGGTCGGTGACGTCCTCGACTCCGCACGGCTGTCAGAGTGCTTCGGCACCGCACTGACGGTGGAACGCCGCGACAACGGGCGCTTCAGCGCGTGGAGCCGTTGACAGCGGCCGCGAGCCCCTTCTTGCCGGCCTCGATGTTGGAGGCGAGCACACGGTCGAGCACCCCGGCGGTCCACAGGCTGCCGCCGTACTGGAGGTCCATTGTGACCGTGCACCCCGGGCCGCGCGGGGACACGCACACGGTCATCGTCCATGAAGAGTGCTGACGCTCCGGCACCTCGCGGCGGGAGAACACCACGGTGACGGTGCCGTCAGCGGACGTGGAGTGGTGCGTGCGGACCATCCGCAGCCGCTTCGACCGGGCGAACGGCCCGACCTTCGCGCGCAACTCCACGGACCATGCGGTCTCCCCGTCCGCGTCGTCACGGCCGAGGCCGTGGATCACAGGCATCCACTGCGCGTAGGCGGAGAGGTCATCGACCAGCGGGACGACGGAACCGACCGGCACATCGAGATCGAGGGACGACGACGTCCTCACTCCGCGTCCTCTTCCGGCGATTCCCCGAACGCACGGCCGAGCAGGCGCCCGTACCTGGGCTTTTCCTCACCGTCCTCGTACTCGAGAGTGCGACCGAGCCGGGGGGACCACGGGATTGCCTGCGTCTCGTCGGGGTCGACAGGCTGGCCTTGGGGCTCGTCTGCCCCGGTGTTCTCCGGCTGTGTGCCCGGCTCGTCGAGCTCGCGGCGCAGCGCCTCGAACAATGACGGCACGTCCTCGGGCCTTGCGCGCTCCCGTTTCTTCGGTGCGGCCCGCCCGCCGGCCTGCTTCCTGGCGGCCTTGCCGCCGGACTCTTGCTTCCCCGACGACTCGTCTGTCGCCACGCGGAACAGCTTCGGGTTCGGGTCACGGCGGTCATCCAGCGTCCACCCGTGCGGAACGGAGAGCGCGTTCGCGTGCCGCCTGCAGAGACGACCCGTGATCTCGCGCTCCCCCACGGTGATGACGTTCACCCACACGCTGAGGCTGGCCCTGTCGATCCCGTACGACGCATCCGCCACGGCACCGCAGCCGGGACGCTCGCACAAGTTTCTCACGTGCCCAAGGTAGTGGCGCGCAACGTCAGTGGTGGGCGATACGGGACTCGAACCCGGGACCTCTACCGTGTGAAGGTAGCGCTCTAACCAACTGAGCTAATCGCCCTTGCGGAAGGGAAAGACTACCGAGGCGGGGCCCCGAACCGCCACGCGGGAGCGTCGTGGGAAGCGTCAGTAGCCGGCGCGGGGGTCGATCAAGCCGATGAGCGGCTCGCCGGCCACGTACCTGCGCACGTTCTCCCTGATGCGCTCCGACAGGAGCGGCACGGCCATCTCGGGCGTGTTGCCCACGTGCGGGGTGATGATGCAGTTCGGCATCGACCACAGCGGGTGCCCGGCGGGCAGCGGCTCGGGATCGGTCACGTCGAGTGCCGCCCCGCCGATCTCGCCGTTCTGGAGTGCCCACACGAGGTCGTCGGTGACGATGTGCGCGCCGCGCGCGACGTTCACGATCCACGCGTGGTTCTCCATGACCTCGAGTTCGGCACGCCCGATGATGCCGCGCGTCTCTTCGGTCAGGGACAGCGCGAGCACGACGAGGTCCGCGCCGGCGAGCGCATCAACCAGGTTCTCCGTGCCGACCACGTCGTCGGCGCCCTCGATGTGCTCCACGTTGCGTCGCACCACGGTGATACGGCAGCCGAACCCGCCGAGGAGGCGCACGAGCGACTCGGTGATGCCGCCGCCCCCGAGGACGGTCACGCGCGCACCGAGCAGGTTGCGGCCCGCGGGTCCGGTCCACTCCGCGGCACGAGAGTAGGCGGCCACGTTGCGCATGCCCGCCAGGGCGAGCGCGACCACGTGCTCGGCGACGGGCTCCGCGTAGACACCCTTGCCACAGGTCCAGGTGCGCGACCCGTCCACGATCGGCGCGAAGTTCTCCACGCCGGCGAAGGGCACCTGCACCCAGTCGATGCGCGGGTGGTCGGAGAGCAGTTGTGCCAGGCCGTCTGCGTCACGGGCGGCGGTCCACACCACGGCTGTCGCCTCGTGCGGGCCGGTCACCGCGGCACCGCCCTGCACCACCGCCTCCGACACCCAGGCCGGCGACGAGACGGGCTGGACGGTGACGGTGCGGGTCCCCGGGGTTTGGTCCATGCGTGAGAACGATACGGTGCGGCGGCGCGCGCGGGTGAACCGGCGTCAGGACCCGCCGGTGAGCGTCGCGGCGATGTCGCTCGACGTGCTGCCGGAGCGGCGCAGCACGACGGCAACGAACCAGAGCGCCGCCATCGTGACGACGAAGAGGATCATCGCGCCGACACCCCAGAACGGCTTGATGGTGCTGCGCGTCGCACCGAGGAGGGCCACCGGGAACGTGGTGGAGCCGGCCTCGGAGATCAACGTGGAGATAACCGCGTTGTCGAGACAGAGCGTGAACGAGAGCAGCCCTCCCGCCACGAGCGCCGACGAGATGAGCGGGAGCGTGACCTGGCGGAACGCACGCGACGGCGTGGCTCCGAGGTCGGCGGCGGCCTCCTCCAGTGCCTCGTCGAGACCCTCGAGACGGGCCCGCACGATGAGCGTGACGACGGCACTCGCGTAGAGCGACTGCCCGACCCAGAGCTTGTTGATGCCGCCGTTGAACGGGCCCCATCCGTCGGTCACGATGCTGCCGATCAGGGGGAAATCGGCGAAGCGCGGGAACCACGTGGCGAGCGCCACGGCGTCCATGATCTCGGGGGTCACGAGGATGAGGAACAGCACCGCCATGAACGCCTTGGTCCAGGAACCGGGCCGCCGCGCGAGTGCCACACCGGCGAGGCCGCCGATGATGACCGCGATGACAGTGGCACCGGAGGCGGCGATGAACGAGTTGCGGATCGCGTCACCCACGCCGGAGAACACGAAGACGTCGCGGTACCGGTCGGTGAGCATCCAGTTGAGGAGCACGGCGACGGCGAACCCCACGGGTCCGATCCAGTTGACGGCGCGCGCGGGGAGGGAAGTGAACCGGCGCAGGAGTGCCCGCACGACGAGCGCCCCGACGATCACGAGGGCACCACGGATGAGCACCGACCATGCCACCCCGACATCGAACAACTCACCCCACCACTTGGTGCTGGAGTGGCCGGACCAGATCGTGAATGACTGGCCCCTGTTGAACGAGTGGACGAACACGAGGATGATGGGGACGAACAGGAACAGGAGCACGCACCCCGTCCACACGCCGAGGAGCAGGCGCTCCGGCTCGCGGGCACCCCGGCCGGTCCGTGCACCCCTTGCCCCGTCTGCGATCGCGCGCCCGTGGATGGCCCGGCGCACCCTCTCCCCGACCGGTGCGAGAAGCCCGAAGGCGCGGGGCACGAGCCACACCACTGCCGCACCGACGACGAGCGTCAGGAGCACCGCGACGATCATGAGCACCGCCATCGCAGACCCGAGCGGCCAGTTCTGCGCCCCGCCGAACTGGGAGGCGATGAGCGCGCCGATCATGTTGCCTTTCGCGCCGCCGAGCACGGTCGCCGCCACGTAGTCACCGCACATCGGGATGAACGTGAGCAGCACGCCTGCCACGATCCCCGGGCCCGCGAGCGGCAGGGTGACGGACACGAACGTGGCGACACGACCTGCTCCGAGGTCCTTGCTGGCCTCGCGCATGCGGGTGTCGATGCGGTCGAGCGCCACGAACAGGGGCAGGATCATGAACCCGAGGTAGTTGTAGACCAACGCGATCTGCACCGCGACCGAGGTCTCGAGGACCTGGATGCCGTTCTCCCCCACCCATCCGAGGTCCATGAGGAACCTCGAGAGCGAGCCGTTCGGGGCGAGCGGGATGCGCCAGGCGACGGTGCGGATGAGAAAACTCGTGAAACTCGGCACGACGACGAGCGCCAGGATGACGGCGCGCCACCTCTCGGACACCTTGAACGTTGCGAAGTACGCCACCGGCAACCCGACGATGACGCACAGTGCAGTGGCGATGACGGAGATCCGCAGCGTCCCCTTGAAGACGGTGAAGAAGGTGGCGTCGAACACCTGCGAGTAGTTCGCGGTGGTCAGCCTGGTGAGGTCGACGGGCAGGAGGAGCGAGGTGTCCTTCGTGCCGAACGAGTAGTAGATGATGTAGGCGATCGGGACGACGAAGAAGAGCGCGTACCAGATGATGGCGGGAAGTGCGAGCGCGAATCTCGGCGCCCGCACCCCCCTGCGCGATCTCCCTGCGACCGTTCCGGCCACGGGGTCAGGCCCCGGCCTTCGCCTTGGTCTTGTTGAGGATCTCGACGAGACGGTCGAGCGCCACGTTCATCTCCTGGGCCTCCATCGTGGCCACCTGCTCGTCGCTGAAGAAGATCATTTCGGGCTTGGGGAGATCCGGCGCCAGTTCCTTCAGGAGCTGTTCCATGTTCTTCATGCCTGTGTGGTAGCCGTGGTACGCGAGGTCCTTGATCGACACCTCGGGCACGAGCTCCCAGTTGATCCACGCGTGCGCGGCTTCCGGGTTCGGCGCACCCGCTGGGATCGCGTAGGTGTCCATGAAGATCTGGGTCTTCGGCCCGGGCAGGACCCACTTCCAGTCCTCCGGGTTTCCTTTTGCGTCCTTGATGCGCGAGAAGGCCTGGCGGGCATCGCCCGTCCAGGCCACGGCGATCGAGTACGCGCCCTCGGCGATCTTGGTGCTCGGGTAACTGTCGAACGCCTTGATGTGCTGGCCGAGGGTGTCCACGAGGAACTTCTCGGCGGCATCGAGGTCGGCGGCGTCGGTGGTGTTCGCCGACTTGCCCTGCGACCAGAAGTAGGGGCTGCAGAAGTCCCATGGCGCGTCGATCACGGCACAGTTCCCGCTGGCCTCGTTCTGGCAGGCATCCAGGAAGTCCGCCCACGTGGCCAGGTCCCGGCTGATCTTCTTGGTGTTGTAGAGGAACCCGGCGCTGCCCCAGTCCTTGCAGACCACGTACTCGTCGTTCTGGTCCCAGGGCTGTCCGACGTAGTTGGAGTCGAGGTTCACGATGTTCGGCAGCAGGTCCTTGTTCAATTTCTGCAGCAGGCCCTTCTCGATCATCTGCGGCACGTACGGCCCCGTCGGCACCACGATGTCGAAGCCGCTCTGGCCGTTCGAGGTCGACAGCTTCGTGATGAGGTCCTCGTTGCTCGGGTAGAAGTCGACCTTCATCTTGACGCCGAGGGTTGACTCGGCGAGCGCGCCGACCAGCTCGGGGTCGTTGTAGTCGCCCCAGGTGTACATCGCGAGCGCGCCGCCCGCCTTGGCGATCTTGCGGCTCCAGTCCCCGGTTGCCGTGCCCTCGATTTCTGTGAACTCGGCACCGCCGGATGCCCCCGGTGCGGAGGTGTCGGTCGAGGCGGGGTCACTGTTGCCGCACGCCGCCAGCACGACGGCCAGGCCGGCCGTGGCGGTGCCCGCCTTCAGGAACGCGCGTCGCGACAGCTGCTCCCGGAAGCTGTGCGGTGCAAGGATTCTGATCTGCTTGTCCATTGTTGTTTCTCCTTTGTCTGTGAGATCTCTAGTGCTGGTCCTCTGCCAGCACGACATCGGCCTGACGGGCCGAGAACAGGTACACGTCATCGGCACTCCAGGAGCACCAGACGCCCTCGCCGACGGCGAACCTGCGCGTGTCGAGCCGCGGGGCGAGCACGAGCAGGTCGCGATCCCCGGCGGTGACGACGTACTGGAGCACGTCGCCGAAGTGCGAGACACCCGCGACCTCGCCGCGGCACGAATTCTCCGCGCGCTGGGGCTGCTCGGCGGTCAGGTGGATGCACTCGGGGCGGACGGCAGGCAGGGCCTGCTCGCCGTTCGGCACGTCCTCCTCGGGCCGGGATGCCACGAAGACCGTGCCATCGTCGGCGCGGGCACCGTCCTCGGTCGCGACTCCGGTCCAGAAATTGTTGCGGCCGATGAAACCGGCCACGAAGGCTGACGCCGGGTGCTCGTACACGGTCTCGGGGTCGCCCAACTGCTCGATGTGGCCGTCCAGCATGATCGCGATGCGGTCGCTCATGCGCATGGCCTCCTCCTGGTCATGGGTGACGAACACGAAGGTGATGCCCAGCCTGCCCTGGAGCAGCTTCAGCTCGATCTGCA
>SXYT01000032.1 GCA_005788205.1 Actinomycetota bacterium
CCGAGGAGCGTCATGGCGACCATCCAGCCACCGTTGACCTCGCCGACCACGTTCTCCTTTGGGCAACGTGCATCGGTGAAGTACACCTCGTTGAACTCGGAGTCGCCCGACATCATCTTGATGGGGCGCACCTCCACGCCGGGCTGGCGCATGTCGACGAGGAGGAACGAGATGCCACGGTGCTTGACCTCGTCCACGTTCGTGCGCGCGAGCACGAAGATGTAGTTCGCCAGATGGCCGCCGGACGTCCAGATCTTCTGGCCATTGATGACCCACTCGTCACCGTCGAGAACCGCGCGGCAGCCGAGGTTGCCGAGATCCGAACCCGATGACGGCTCGGAGTAGCCCTGGCACCAGCGGTCATCGCCGTTCAGCACGCGCGGCAGGTGGTGACGGCGCTGCTCCTCGGTGCCGACCTGCAGCAGGGTGTTGCCGAGCATGCCGATGCCGAACCCGTCGTTCGGGCCGCCCGCGGGTGCGCCGACCTTGGCGAACTCCTCGGCCTGCACGAGGGCCTCGATGTGGCCGAGGCCCTGGCCGCCGTACTCCTTCGGCCAGGTGATGGCGAGCATGTTGTTCTCGTAGAGCTTCTTGCGCCACTCCTCGGTGAACACGGCCGCGTCGGCGTGGTTCAGGGCACCGATGCCCTTCCAGCCCTTCGGCAGGTTGGTGTGGAGGAACGAGCGGACCTTCGCGCGGTAGGCGTCGGCTTCGGGCGGGTATGCGAAATCCATGGCGCCACACTATGCCGACCGTGCGACGCATGCCCAAGCGGGACCCGCCCGCACCCCGTGACTAGCCGGCGTTCGCGAAGACCCTCAGGAAGTTGCCCGAGTTGAACTTCTCGACCTCGCTCGGGGACGACTTCGCCATGCACGCCTCGAAACGGGCGATCGGGTCCCGGCCGCCCTCGGTGTGCGGGTAGTCGCTGGAGAACAGGTACAGGTCCTCGTTCGACTGGTCGATGAGCCTGGCGGGGTCCTCGAACACGAAGGGCGTGAACGCCATCTGCTCGGTGATCTGCTCGCTCGGCTTCCTCGTGAAGCCCTTCAGGCGGTCGTCCACCTTCGAGTAGGCCTTGTGGATCTGGTCGAGGCGCACGAGCATCTCTGGCACCCAGCCGGCGCCGAGCTCCACGGACGCGAGCTTGAGGCCCGGGAAGTCCTCAAGCACGCCGTCCAGCACGAACATGGACACGAAGGTCTCGATGCCCTGGTGCAGCACGGCTGCATCGCGGGCGCGCACGTTCTCGCCGCCGCCCATCCAGTCGCGCGTCTTGCCGCGGCCGTTGTTGCTCCACTCGGGCTTCAGCTGCAGCGGGTTGCCTCCGACGTGGAAGACCACAGGAACCTTCGACTCCTGCAGCAGCGACCACACCGGGTTGTAGTCGGTGTGCGTGGGAGAGCGCTCCCCCGCGAGGCGGTGCGGCACCCACATGGCGCCGAGGCCGTTGTCGAGGCACCACTGCACCTCCTGCAGCGCGAGCTCGGGGTTCTCCAGCGGGATCGCGGCGACACCGATCATGCGGTCGTCGACGGACACGAAGTCGGCCATGTGCCGGTTGTGCGCGCGGGCACCGCCGTAGCGGAGGCGGTCGCTGACCTTCGACGACGGCGAAAACACCATGTGCAACGAGTGGGTGGCGAAGACGACCTGCTTCGCGAAGCCGAGCATGTCGTTCGCCACGACGCGGTCCATCTTGTCGAACGACCCGAGCGCCTGGATCTCCTTGACCTCCTGGATCATCCGGTCGCCGAGCGCGATGAGGCCGTTCTTGTGCTCCTCGCTGTGGCGGGCACCCTGGGACATGATGACCTCGACCTCCTCGTCGGTCACGATGGAGCGGCCGTAGTTGACGAGAGGGAGCTCCTCTCGGATGTCCGGGTCGGCGAACTTCCGCAGGAAGTCCGGCAGCTCCATGATGTGGGTGTCTGCGTCGTAAAGGACGCGGTCGCCTGCGTATGTCATGTGGTTCCCCCCAAGAAATGTGCCCTGACGGTACCACCGGACCGCCGCGGCAGTCCGTGGCGAGGACCCGGGGATTGCCCCGCTACATTTCGGCAATGGTTCGCAGGACAGTCTCGGTCTCCTCAGCTCTTCTCCTCGCGGTCAGCATCTGGGTGGGAGCCCCTTCTGCCCAGGCGGCATCGGTCGGAAGCGGGGCGTGCGCGACAACGGTGGACGTCGCCACCGGCGTGACGTCCACAGCGGGACCGGACGGCGCGTGCATCGTCACTTTCGCCACTGCCTCCACATCCCCCACCACATCGGCCCAGTACGCAACACGGACCTGGACGGTGCCCGCCGGCATCACCTCGGTCGATGTCCTGGTTGTCGCCGGCGGCGGCGGTGGCGGGATGTCGAACGGGTCAACCCCGACAGGCGGCGGAGGTGGCGGAGGTGGCATCGTCCTCGCGACCAGCTACACAGTGACTCCCGCGGCATCGATCGCTGTCTGGACCGGCTTCGGAGGCCAGGGCGGCAACTGCTCGCCCGGAAACCCAGGTGGTAACTCGAAGTTCGGGGCACTCGTGGCCGTCGGTGGAGGGTTCGGCGGGGGCTGCGGCCCTGCGTACGGAGGACCGGGTGGCAACGCCGGTGGTGCGCACTGGGGCCAACCACAAGGCTCATCGACTCAAGCCACATCCGGCACTGCATCGAACGGCACGAACATCACCGCATACGGCAACAGCGGCGGCAAGTCATACCCGCACGGTGTGGCCGGGGACTCCGTGTCAGCAGGAGGCGGCGGCGGAGGCGGAGCCACGCAAGCCGGCGGTGACGCAACACAACCGGGGGCGAACAGTTCGAGCGGGGTCGGAGGCAACGGCGGCGCCGGTCTCGCGAACGACTGGCGCACCGGTGCCGACATCATCTACGGCTCGGGCGGTGGTGGGCAGGCACGCTCCGTCCAGGGCACGGGCGGAACGAACGCAGGAACCGCAAGCGGCACGAACGCGGCGGGTGGCGCGGGAATCGACGCTGTCGACGACACGGGATCCGGCGGAGGCGGAGGGTACCGACAAGGTGGCGGGCGAGCAGGTGACGGCGGCTCCGGTGTCGTGGTGGTTCGTTACTACCCGAACACGACCCCGACGAACTCGGTCGCCCCATCGATCAGCGGCACCACCACGAACGGCCAGACCCTCACCGGGACCCGCGGCACGTGGTCCGGCTACCCCGTGCCCACCTACGCGTACAGATGGAAGCGCGCGGCAACGTCCGGGGGCAGCTACACCAACATCACCGGGGCGACATCGCTGACCTACACGCTGACCGACGATGACATCGACGCCTACATCAAGTTCGAGGTGACGGCCACGAACTCCAGTGGATCCGTGACCGAGCTGAGCGCCGCCACTGCACGCATCGCGGACATGGTCCGTCCCACCACGACGACAACCACTTCCACCACAACCACTTCGACTGTTGCGCCGGCGCTCGACATCGTGGTGAACGCACCGAGCACGTCAGCGGCGCCGGCGACGACTGTTGCTGTGGGCCAGGCGCAGATCCCGGTGGTGTCGACGCCGGTGATAACGGCCGCACCGAAGACGTCCGGGTCCGCGACGACTGTTCCCGCGGCGACCACGACGACCTCGACCACCACCACGACGGTGCCGAACAACGCGGGCGGCACTGTCGCCCCGAAAGCCCCGTCACCGCCCCAGGTGGTCGCCGGCGGGGCCGCAGTCAAGGTGGGCGACGAGATCGAGGACGCGACGGTGGAGCGAGCCGACAACCAGCTGGTCGTCACCGCGGGTGCCCTGAAGGCTGTCGTGGGCGGCATGAACCCCGACGGCTCGGTGATGGCCCTGGATGAGGCCGGGAACGTCCGGTTGCGGACCGGTGACACGGTGCGGATCAAGCTGGCCGGGTTCGAGCCCGGCAGCGTGATGGAGGCCTGGCTGTTCTCCACCCCGGTGATGCTCGGCACCACCAAGGTCGGCCCTGACGGCACGATCACCGCGACGTTCAGGATCCCCGACAACGCGTCCTCCGGTTCGCACCGTGTGGTGATCGTGGCCCGCACGACCGACGGCGAGCCGGCGACGCTGGCCGTGGGGATCAACGTGGGTGAGTGGGAGAAGGAATCATCCATCGCCACCTGGCTCATCGTGCTGCCGATCCTTGCGGCAATGGTCGGCGCTCTCACCCTGCCCGCCACACGCAGGCGACGCCGCCCGGCAACTCCCTGACCTCACGCTGTTCATCTCCCGTCAGCCGGCGGGACACCCGGACCGTGTAGTACTTGGTGCATGCGCATCCTGGTGACAAACGACGACGGAATCGACTCTGTGGGTCTGCACGTGCTGGCACGGTCAATGCGGCAGTTCGGCGAGGTCGTGGTGGCCGCCCCGGACCAGGAGTTCTCCGGGGCGAGTGCGGCGATCGGTGCCATCCACCTGATGCAGCCCGAGGTCCACCGGCGCACGATTGAAGGTATGGACAACGTGTGGGCAGTCAGTGGCCCCCCGGCACTGTGCGTCTTCTTTGCCCGGCTCGGGTTGTTCGGTGCGCCGTTTGATCTGGTCGTGTCGGGTATCAATCCCGGGGCAAACGTGGGCCGCAGTGTGTACCACTCGGGCACTGTCGGTGCCGCCATCACAGCCCGCAACGGGGGTGTCACCGGTATTGCGGTGAGCCAGGCCGTGACCGGGTTCGGCGTGGAGGGCCAGGGCTGGGACGATGCAATCAAGGACCAACAGTGGGATGCGGCTGCAACTGTTGCCCAATCGGTTGTGAGCGGCTGGATTGCGTCGAATTCCCCCGAACCTGCGGCAATCAATGTCAACGTTCCGAACCTTCCCGTTGACCGGATTCTCGGCTGGCGCCGAACAGACGTGGGGTACGGGATCCCCAGGGCAATGTCGACGGCCACGATGGAGCAGAAGGAGGGCCATGCCGACTCGTACTACGTGCGGATGGCGTGGGGCGACGAGATGAAGCTCGACTCCACGACCGACGGTGGGACGGTCGAGGATGGTCTAGTGTCCATCACCTATCTGAACCGTTTCCACGATTCAGAGCACCCGGCTGCCGACGACGTGAATGCGTCGCTCGACAGCCTCGTCGGTGCCCCGAACAGCCTGCGTTCCTGAGCCCCCGCGGCACGTGCCGCTACCGTCGCCGTGATGACCGACTGGATGGACCTCACTCGCCGGGCCTCGTTCGCCTCGCACCGCCTGCTCGGGTGGATCTTCTGGGACCCGCGCGCGAAGGAGAACCTCGCCGCGCTCGGGGTGCCGGACGGCCTCGGCCACTACATCGTCAACCGCGGTGCGCCGCTCGCGCCCGCCGGTGCCGAGGCAGTGTTCGCCGCGTTCTACACGATCAAGCGCGAGTTCGTCCGATTCGCGATCGAGCACGCCGCCCTGCACATCAACGACTGGCACGCCGTCACGGCGGCGCGTGACGCTGCGGTGCGCGCGGGCCTGGAGGAGATGACACCCCAGGTGATGGAGCCGCTGGGTGCGCTCGCCCCGGACCTGTGGTCCACGGTCGATGCCCTCCCCGCCTCGGGGCGCGTGCTCTTCGCCGCGCACCGCGCCTGGCCGCGCCCGCAGGACCCGGTGATGTCCGCATGGAACGCGCTCAACTGCATCAGGGAGTGGCGCGGGGACACCCACTTCGGCATCCTCGTGAACGACGACATCGGCATCGTCGAGGCCGGCCTGCTGCACGACGCGTGGATGGGCTACCCCGACCAGTGGATCCCGCGCAGCCGCGGCGCCGACGATGCAGAAATCGAGGCCGGCCTCGCGTCGCTCGCGGCGCGGGGATGTGTCACGGACGGCAGGGTCAACGAGGCGGGCATCGCCTACCGCCAGGGCGTCGAGGACCGCACCGACGAGCTGTGCACGCGCGCATGGCGGCACCTCGGCGAGGAGAAGACCGTGCGGTTCCTCTCGGTCATCGAGCCCGTCGGCGACAGGTACGTGGCGCACATAGACGCGACCGCGGGCGAGAACTGGATGCCTGCGGCCCGCCCGCGCCGGCGCTGAGGCACGTCCGTCCCGCGGGGAATGACCCCGCTTCGGCGCGTGTTGACCGTGTCATGCCCCGTTACGTCGTCACAGTCCCCTCGTCCTGGTCCCCCGACCGCGCCTACTCGTACATGGCCGACATGACGAACTACGTGGAGTGGGACAGGGGCATCCTGCGCGTGACCCAGACGAAGGGTTCCGGCGGCGGCGAGGGTGCCGTGTACGAGGTGACCACCCGCGGCTTCGGCGGGCGCGACATGCTCCTCACGTACGAGACCACCGAGCACGACGGCTCCACGAACGTCCTGCTCGTCGGGAAGAACTTCATGTTCACGTCGGTCGACCGCATCACGGTGGCACCGTCGGCAACAGGGTGCGACGTCACCTACGACGCGAAGCTCACCTTCAACGGGCTGCTCGCTCCCCTCAACCTGCCGCTCGGCCTGGTGTTCAACAAGGTCGGCGACGCGGCCGCCAAGGGCCTGCGCAAGAAACTCGCCTAGCGCGCAGGACGCACGGTCACGGGCAGCCGAGCCCGTGGAGGTTCGCGCACTCGCGGCAGAGCCACGCCCGGCCCTCCGATGTGCTCCACGCGGTCGCGAACGGTGACCCGCAGGACGCACACTCGTGCGTCTCGTCGCGCCTCACCGGCGCGACAGTGAAACCGTTCTCCTCATCGGGCATGGCCGAGAAGGGTATCCGCGGCGACCATGAGCCCCGGGTGATCCGCAGCCACCGCCGCGACGTACCTGTCGGGACGCACGACGACCGCATACGAGTCACCGACCGCCTCCGGTGCGGTCACGTTCACCGCAGACAGGGCCGCGAGCCCGGCCGGCATCTCCAGCGGGGCCGCAGTGACCACCGCGAACGACGCGCCGTCAGTGCGGACCGCCCGCGACACCCCGGGGTGGAACCAGAACTGGTGGCCGACGCGCGGGTTGTCGCCGGTGACCATGCCGGACTCAATGTGGGGTGCGGGACGCGTGCCGCCGTACCCGCTCTGCACGTCGACGCCGTGGCTCACGCGTCCCGCGAGCTGGTCGATCAGGCGGCCCATGTCCACTGCGTGCTCGATCACGCTGCGCACGTGCGGCGCGCGCTCCGGCGTGTAGGTGCCGAGCAGCTTCTCGGCGGCGAGGCCCCGCACCACGTACGACATCTTCCACGACAGGTTCGCCGCGTCGCGCATGCCCGAGTTCAGCCCCTGGCCGGCGAACGGCGGTGTCTGGTGCGCCGAGTCACCGGCGAGGAACACGTTGCCCTCCTGCATCCGCATTGCCACCACCGCATGGAAGCGGTACACCGCGGAGCGCACGAGATCGGCATCGCCGGGGCCGGCCCACTCGGCGAGGAGTCCCCACAGTCCCTCCGGGGTGTCCAGTTGCGCGGCGTCCTCGTGGGGCTGCACCTGGAACTCCCACCTGCGGTACGGGCCGTGGCCCTTCACGTAGGTGCACGGGCGCTCCGGGCGGCAGTACTGGCGGACGCCGAGCGGGAGATCGACAGTGCTGGTCTCGTTCATCGCGATGTCCACCACCAGCCACTCCTGGTCGAACCTCAGGTCCTCGAGCACGAGGCCGAGGTGGCGCCGCGTCCAGCTGGACGCACCGTCGCACCCCACGACCCAGCGCGACTCGAGCACCTCGCCGTTGTCGAGCGTGGTCAGGCACCGGTCGCCGCGGTCCACCAGGTCGGTCACCGTGTGACCCCACAGCGCGCGCGTGCCGCCGGCCTCGCAGCGCGCCCGCAGCATGGTGTCGAGTTCGGGTTGGTAGTGGCACAGCACCGGGGGCACGCCCTGCAGCGCAACGGGCGGGAGGTCCGCCCCGATGACCACGGCACCGTCCGGACCCACGAAGTCCGCCCGCTCGAGTGGACTCGTGTTCGCGGCGAGCCAGTCACCCATCCCGTGGTCGTGGAAGAGGCGCTGGATCTCGTCGTCCATCACGATGGCCCTCGGGAGCGAGTAGGGCTGGAGGTCGCGCTCGACGACGGTGTTCGACACACCCATGTCGTTCAGCAGCACCGCGAGCAGGCAGCCCACCGGGCCGCCGCCGATTATCACGACATCAACCACGGTCCACCACCGCGAGCTGCAGGGCCGCGAATGCGTTGCGCAACTTGATCGCCTCGTCGCGGGCCTCTTCCGCTCCGGCCGGGCCGACGCCCGTGACGGCGAAGATGAACGGCTCGAGCGCGGCCCAGCCCATCTCGATCGCCATGCCGATTCCCATCGCGGCACGCAACTGTGCGTCCGGCCCGTCCATGCCGCGCCTGGCGGCAATGTCGTCCATTGCCCGCCGCGGGACCGAGACCCCCTCCGAGAGCTCCGTCGTGGCAAGACCCATCTCGCCGTCGAGCACGCATCGCATGACGGCGCGCAGGTACGTCTGGTCCTGCAGCAACGCGAACGGGGCCGGCATGTTGCCGCCCCCGGCCATGCGCCGCGCGAACTCGGCATGGTCGCCGACTAGCCGGACCATCGCCGCGCGCAGCAGCCCGTCCTTGTTGCCGAAGTAGTGGTGGACGAGCCCGTGGTTCACGCCGGCGCGCGCGGCGACGGCGCGCACGGTGGTGGCGCGCGGGCCGACCTCGGAGAGGAGCTCACCCGCGGCGCGCACCATCTTGTCCTCTGCCGCCGCGCGGCTGCGTGGCTGCTCCGTCATCTACCGGCCGGCCGTGGCGTAGTCCGTGATCGACGCCGCGTCCTCGCCGGCGCGGTGGCGCGCGGCGAGAGCGTCGAAGTCCACGTTGA
>SXYT01000149.1 GCA_005788205.1 Actinomycetota bacterium
CCCGGCTGGCGATCACGAGCGTCGACAGGTCGTGCCTGGTGCGGGCATCCTCCGGGAGCTTCAGCATGCGGCTGAACATCGTGGGCACGAGCTGGCTGTGGGTCACCTTGTGCTTCTCGACCCGCCGCAGATACTCCTCGGGGTCGAAGTGCTCCATCACGATGACGGTGCCGCCGCGTCGGAGCGTGAGACCCACGGCCGCCTGCGGCGCGGAGTGGTACAGCGGTGCGGGCGACAGGTACACCATGTCGTCGCGGTACCGCCACAGGTTGTCCAGGAACCCCCACAGCGGCAGCGGCTCGTCCGGGCGGGCGTCCGGCATCGGGCGCAGGATCCCCTTCGGTCTCCCCGTGGTCCCGGATGAGTAGAGCAGGGAGATGCCGAGATTCTCGTCGGCAATCGGTGTCACGGGGTGGCTGCGCACCGTCGTCTCGTAGTCCCTGAACGGGCCGTCGTCGCCCGTGCCGTCCACGATCAGGAACAACTCCACATCCGGGCACATCGGCGCCGCCTCCATCGCGACCTCGCGCCGGGCGCGCGACGTGATGAGCACCCGCGACTTGCTGTTGTTCACGATGTACGCCATCTCCTCGGCCTTCAGGTACGAGTTGATCGGGGTGTAGTACAGACCCGATCTCTCCCCCGCGCTGCACACCTCCAGGAAGTGGTGGTTGTTCTCCATGAACATGGCGAAGTGGTCGCCCTTGCCGAGCCCGACCGACCGCAGCAGGTGGGCGAGCTGGTTGGCCCTCTCCTCCAACTGGCGGTGGGTGGTCACCTCGCCCGACGACGCCATCACATAGGCGGGACGGTCCGGATGGCTCTGTGCGTGTGTCCTGCTGAACATGTCGTTCCCCTTTCGACTCCCTCACCGTAGTTGTGCCGGGCAGCCCACAAAAGTGGTAGCAATTTCGGTGATGAAGACCGAGCCCACCGCGATCCCGGCCCGCCCGGTTGCCCTGGTCACCGGGGCGTCGTCGGGCATCGGCCGGGCCTTTGCGGAGCATTTCGCGCGGTCCGGCTACGACGTCTTCGCGGTCGGGCGTGACGCCGACGCCCTCGGCAGCCTTGCGGAGAGCGCCTCAGCCAACGGGGCGACAGTGACGTCGTGCGTGTCCGACCTCTCCACGGCCGGCGGCGTGAGCAGGGTTCTCGAGCTGTGCCCCGAGCCGGACGTGGTGGTGGCCAACGCCGGGTACACGATCGCAGGGCGAGCGGGAACGGCCGACTGGCAGGCGCTCGAGGGCCTCAGCTACCTCGTCGGAACCGGGATCGCCCAGTTGCTCGAGGGTGTCTCGCCCGCGATGGTCAGGCGCGGCAACGGTGAGATCCTCATCGTCTCGAGCATCGCATCGCTCATCGTGATGCCCGGCTCGGCGGTGTACGCGGCCTCGAAGTCCTACGCCACCGCCTACGGCCGCAGTCTCCGCCGCGAGTTGCGCGGGACGGGCGTGCGGGTCTGTGTGCTCTGCCCGGGGTACGTCCGGACGCCACTGCACGAGCGATCCGGCCTCGGTCATCTCGTGCGGCAGGTGCCGGGCTGGATGTGGGTGTCCCCGGATGCGGTCGTCACGGCGGGGGTGCGCGGGCTGCGCCGCGGTCGGACAGTCGTCGTGCCCGGGTTCGTCTACCGGGTGGCGCTCCCGTTCCTCAATCTCGGCCTTGCCCAGCGTGTCTGGTCACGGATGACGCGGAGAAACAGCCGCCTCAGGCGTCGCGATCCTGCATCTCCTTGAACGTCGCCATGCCGAAGAGCGTGGCTCCCGTGAAGACGACCAAGAAGATGATCGCGCCGAAACTGAAGAGTGCAACCTCGGACATCTACTTGCTCCTCTGACCAGCGAGCATGAACGCGCCGAGGGCGAGGATTGACGGCACCCACACACCCACGTAAATACCGTTCAGCTTGTCGCTCTCGTCATTGCCCGAGAAGTAGAGCGAGATGCTCAGTACCAGGCTGGCCGCCGCAGAGACGAGGACCGAGGCCCTCAGGATTGTGGTTGGTTTCATGTGGTTCTCCTTGGGAACAGAACGGGCGCGGTCCAAAAGGACCGCGCCCGCCCGATGAGTTGTGTTGTTCTCGTTCGGTTAGTGCGAGTCGCCCGAACGAGCCTTGGCGATGTTCAGGATCATCACACCGTAGAGCGCCTTCGCCGTGACGTCGGCGATGGTGTAGCCAACCTGGCGGGTTGCCTCGATGCCATCGGTCGGGTCGAAGATGACCGGGAAGAGATAGACGATCGGGTAGAAGAGCCACGTCACGAGGAGCACCGATGTGGCGTTCTTGATGGACGATGCCACGGCACCCGTCTCGCGCGACCCCGCGGCCTTCAGCTCGCCGTTCAGCGTCCAGAGGATGTAGAGGAACGGGATCATCGAGAGGATCCAGAAGGTCCACTTGGTGCTGTCCGACGTCGAGGTCTCTCCGGGGTAGCCCAGGCCGATCATCAGCACCGTTGCCGGGACCAGCGTGGTCATGAGCTTCTTGCGCTTGTCAGCGGTGACTCCGAGCACGATCAGCAGCTCGATGACGAGCAGCGGGACGGTGATGAGCCAGTCTGCGTAGCGGTAACCCTCGTTGACACTCCCCTCGGCCCAGCCACTCCAGATGCGGTAGTAGTGGTAGCCGGCGATGCCGACGACGACGGCCGAGACGGCGACGCCGCTCTGGTACTGCTTCGCAACTGACTTGATCTGGGTCAGGAAGTACACGAACGCACCCAGCATCACGGCGGTGCCGAATGACAGGGCGTTGTATACGAGCTGATTGAGGTCTTGGTCCTTCAGGACCATCGCCATTTCTTCCATTGATTCCCTCCTGGGAGCTGACCCGCATGGGGTGACTGGCGTCACCATAACCCAACCGCAGGAGCTCCTGTGACATTTCCACCGGGACCCCATTTTCGGGCGGGAGCCTTCTCCACAGGGGCCCCCAGGGACACGCCACGGAGGGTCTCACCCCGCGGAGCGCCAGGGCCTGGAGCGCCGGGGCCGTCAGGGCCCCCGCGGTCCCCCGTTGGGCAATCCCCCCGGCTGGTGCCTGGTTCGACCAGGGATCTGGCCGGGTGCTCAGATCCGCTCGAAGGCGACCACTTCGGAATTGAACGCCTCGAGCATGTCCGGCGTGATCGACGGTCTGGTCCTCTCGACGGCTGCGAGCACATCCTCCAGCGTGACCATTGCGCTCTCTTCCTCGTCCCGGCCGCGGGCGAACGCCTCGGCTGCCGCGCGCTGTGCAGCCAAGTCGACATCACCCGGGGTGAACCCGACGCACCGCCCCGCCAGGAACTCGGGATCAATTCGGCCTTTGACTGTCATGGGCTCGAGCGCCTGCTGCCAGAGAGCAGAGAGAGCGGTGAGATTCGGGGGACCGATACCGATGAGGAGGTCGAACCGGCCCGGACGCAGCACGGCGGGGTCGATCGTCTCCACGAAATTCGTGGCACAAATCAACAGCTTTCCCGGTCGCTGCCTGAACTCTGGCAATGACTTGAGCAGTTCGTTGACGACGCCCGCCGAGGCCGGTCGACTCTCCCTCGCGGGGGCAATCTCGTCGAATTCATCAATGAAAACGACCGCATGATCGAGCCGTCCGAGTTCGACGAAGGCCTCCCGGAGTTCGTTTGCAAGTGTTCCCTCACCGCTCGAGAGTTTTGACGGGAGCAGCTCGACGAAGGGCCACTTGAGCCGACTCGCCAATGCCCGGGCGAAAGTGGTCTTGCCCGTTCCGGGCGGCCCGAACATGAGCGCAGTGCTCGGCAGCCTCAGCCCGATTCGCGCCGCCAGAGCCGGGTCGGAGAGCGGGGCCACGATCCTCTGGTCGATGAGCGACTTCTCGCGTTCCATCCCGGCCAACCGTTCCCAGAGGTCTCCGTCAAGAATCTGGCCGCCCCACTTGTCGATGATCCGGACCTCACTTGGCTCCAGGGACAACGCCTTTTCGTACAGGACCATCCCGCTCGTGGCCGTGAAACCGCGGTTCACGAGCGCTTGCTCCCCGACCGTGCCCGGACCAAGCAGAGCGGAGATCTTGCGAACACCCCTGTGCAGAAGCCGATTCTCGAGGCCGCGTGCGAGAGCTGACCCGACACCTTGCTTTCGCCAGTCCGGAGAGATGGCCACCAGTTGAGTCCATGCCCTGTCGCCGGCCACTCGTGCACTCGCGAGCCCGACCAGTACGCCGTTCGCAAGGGCGACCACCGACGTTGCGCCGTCGTTGATGTCAGCGATGAAATCCGCAATCTCCATCGGTGCACTGTCAGGCAGTGGACGAAGCGTTTCCAGCAACTGGACGGCCGCACCGAGATCGGCCGGGGTCAGGTCGCAGACTTGGAATTCCATGTCCCGAAGTATGCACTCTCAGGGAGGCCCACGACGCCACAGATCCCCGAAAGTGAGATTCCTCAGGCTGTTTGGCACTCCCAACGGGATTCGAACCCGTGCCGCCACCTTGAGAGGGTGGTGTCCTAGGCCACTAGACGATGGGAGCCTGGAGCAGGAAACCCTATCGGCACACCGCGGGGTTCACCCACGGGACCGCGCCGCTCCCGCCG
>SXYT01000150.1 GCA_005788205.1 Actinomycetota bacterium
ATGAAGCATGCGCTTGCCTGCTGGGGCACGCCCTTCACGCCGATGTTGAACCACACCGGGCTGTTGAACGCCGCACGCTGGGTGACGAGCACGTACTTCAACTCGTTGCGGAAGGCCTCGGCCTCCTCGTTGTCAACGAAGTAACCGCCCTCGATGCCCCACGTCGCGATGGTGTCAGCCACGCGGTCAATGACCTGGCGCATGCTGTGCTCGCGCTCGGGCGTGCCGGGTGTGCCGCGGAAGTACTTCTGGGTGACGATGTTGGTGGAGTTCAGCGACCACGAGACCGGGAACTCGACACCCAGCTGTTCGAAGGCGACGGTGCCGTCCTTCCAGTTGGTGATGCGGGAGTCCCGCTTCTCCCATGCGACCTCGTCGTAGGGGTGGACACCGGGCGTGGTGAAGAAGCGGCCGATTCCGATGGAGAGACGATCCGGTGCGAGAGACATGGTTCCTTCTTTGACTGTGTAGTTGCCGTGTGACGGGCTGTGGGTTTTATCTTTTTGTCAACAGACTGGGCTAAATAGGTGTTCCTGCAGTCGGCGGAGAGGCCGTTCCGACAACCACAAGATGTTGTAGGTGACCCTCCCCCTTCGCAGGTTCTCCTACAAGTGGTTGGATGATTACAGCAGAGTAATTACGCCCGTGTCAACGATTGTCGCGGATTTCCTTGCCTGGCTTGGGTGGCAGCGCGGTGGTGGCCCGGGTCACAGGTTCAGGACCGCCCAGTCCCAGGAATTGGTCGAGTCCGACCTCCCGTCTGCCGTGCCCCGGAACCACCTCCGACTGCCCCCGCAACCTACGGCCGATCGGCTGTGAATTGGAAGTGGACAAGCGTGTGAATTGCACGAAAGTTCTGGGGATTTACCCCCTGTTTTCGGTGGATTGCGCTGTGCGCAACATGTGCACAAACGACCCTCTCCTGTGGATGGGAACGATGCGAGAACCCGCCCCGGGCAGACCACCTGATGCTGCCCTTGCCAGTGGGCCCGGGAGCCCTCAGATGGCGGCGACGCTGACCGGAATCGCGTTCAGGGCAGCGTTTCCGGACAGAGGGTCAAGGACCATGTCGTCGGTGAGGATGTTCGAGTTCACGCCAGCCTTCTCGGCGGCCACGGCCATCCGTGTGCCCGGCACACTGTGGCCCCACCCGTGGGGCAGGCTCACCACACCGGGTCTCACCGCATCGGTCACCTCCACGGGCACGTCCACCGAGCCGACGCGGCTTGTCACGCGGACGCTGCCGCCGTTCGCCACGCCGATCCTGTCGGCATCGTCTGGGTGCACGTGCAGCGTGCATGCCAGAGAGCCCTTCGTGAGGACCTTCAAGTTGTGCATCCAGCTGTTGTTCGACTTGAGGTCGCGACGACCGACGAGGAGCATCCCTTCCTCCTCCATCTCTGCCTTCTTCCCGCCCAAACGGCCGAGCTCGGCAAGAAAGAGCGGCGGTGCGATCTCGATGCGACCCGTGGGGGTGCGCAGTGCCTCCGGGAATCGCGGCTCGAGCGCGCCGAGGTCGACGCCGTGCGGGTTGTCGAGGAGTTTCTGCAGGCTGAGCCCGTTCGGGTTCGCACCGAAGCCCGCACCGTACGGGCCGGTCTGCAGCATGAGGTCCAGCTGTCGTGCCGGGCCCCCGTTGCCGTCGACGCTCAGGAGGTCGAAGATCTCGTCAGCGTCGCGGCCGTGCACGGGCGAGCCGGCGGTGGCAACCGCCGCACCGATCGACTGGCGCAGCATCGCGTCGTCGATCGCGTGCGGGTCGGCATCGGGGCCGAGGCCCTGCAGGATGGCGCCGAGGCGCACGAGAATCTCCCACTCATCCGGCTGGCCGTCCTCCAGTTCGAAGACGCGCCCGCTGAAATTCGCCACGTTGCGGATCGCGTACACGTACAGCCCGACGTCGTAGTGCTCCTTCTGCAGCGCTGACGGCGCGGGCAGGATCACGTCGGCATGACGCGACGTCTCGTTCAGGTAGATGTCGACGGAGACCATGAAGTCCAGCGAGTCGAGCGCGGCATCGAGCTGCTTCGAGTGCGGGGTGGAGAGCACAGGGTTGCCGGAGAGGCAGATGAACGCACGGATCTGCCCGTCGCCCGGCGTGGTGATCTCCTCGGCGAGGATCGCCACGGGGTACTCACCCATCGCCTCCGGCTTCTTGCTGACGCGGCTGTGGCCGCGCCCGATCGTGAAGCCCTTGCCCTTGCCGCCCTGGCCGCGCGTGGTCGCGCTGCCGGTCGCGGGCATCGTGAACATCGCGCCGCCCCGAGTGTCGAGGTTGCCTGTGAGCAGGTTGATCGTGTCGATCAGCCATGCGTTCAGCGTGCCGAACTCCACTGCGTTCACGCCGATTCGGCCGTACACCGCCGCGGTCGGCGCCGCGGCGATCTCGCGCGCGAGCGTGCGCGTGACAGCGGCCGGCACGCCTGTCGCCTTCTCCACGGACTCTGGCGTGTGCGGCGCCACGGCGGCGCGCAGCTCATCCACGCCCGACGTGAGCGGCGCGAGGCGCGCGTCGATTGACACGAGGTCCTCCTCGAACAGAACGTTCGCGACCGCGGCGAGCAGGAGACCGTCGGTGCCCGGCTTGATGGCGATCCACTGGTCGCTGTTCTCCGCGGTCTTCGTGCGCCGCGGGTCGATCGTGACGACCTTGCCGCCGCGCGCACGGATCGCATCGATGCGGTCCGGGAAACCGGGCGCGGTGCACAGGCTGCCGTTC
>SXYT01000151.1 GCA_005788205.1 Actinomycetota bacterium
CAGCAATGAGCGCGACGACCAACACTGGTGCGACGATGCGGCCGGTCTCGCGCAGCATCTCCCAGTCGGCCGACGCGAGCGCGCTCGCGTGCTCGATGCGCACCCCGGCGAACGCCCACCACCAGTCCCCGAAACCGGTGAGGGCAGCGTGCCCGAGCATGAGCGAGACCGGCACGGCCGCACCGCCGGCGAGCGACCCAGCCGCGCGCGCGAACTGCCCGGCACCCCACCTGTCCTTCAGGGCCGCGACGAGCACGGCAACGCACCCCGCGAGAGCGGCGTCGAACCCGCTCTGCTTGATCGTGACGGCTGCACCCCCCGTGAGGCCGGCGAGGAAGAGCATCCGCAGGTCGGGTGTACCGCGGTCCCACACGGCGATGAGGATGCCCGCGAGCGCGACCGCACCTGCAGCGCAGCTCAGCAGTTCCGCGTTCGCGATGAAGCCCTCGATCTGGGCGGTGCTGAGGGCGATGCCCACGGCCCACACGGCGGGCACCCGGGCCTTCTCCCCTGCGAGCACCCACGCGATGTGCCCGCACGCGACCATCGCCACGAAGCAGGCCGCCGTGGCGAGCAGCCGCACACCTGCGCCGTTGCCGAGCCCGACCCTGTCGATCAGTCCGTAGATGACGAGAAGACCCTGCGGCCTGTCCACCCACACCGTGCCGTACAGGTCTGCCCCGCGGAACCACGCCCGCGCGACCGCGAGATACCCGCCCTCGTCGGTGGACAACGGTGAGAAGAGGAACCGCGCTCGGACCACGAACACCGTCACGAACGGGAGCCACATCTTCCATCCCGCCCTGCCCCGCATCACACGGAAGGCTAGGTGCCGACGTACTCTCGGTGCATGACCGTTGACGTGTTCGCGCGATGGCATGACGACCTGCAGGCATGGGCGATCCCGGACGGGATCCTCGCGCAGGCACCGGTGTCACCCTGGATACACCCAGTGGAGAACTTCACGCCGAAGGGCGACCTCCGCGTCGGGACGCCGTCGCGGATGCGCGCACTGGAGGCACTCCCCGCCGGGGGCTCCGTACTGGACGTCGGGTGCGGCGGGGGCCGCGCCGCGTTCGGCCTCGTCCCCCCGGCGGCGTCCGTCGTCGGTGTGGACCAGCAGCAGGGGATGCTGGACGTGTTCGCCGGGGAGGCGGCGGCGCGCGGTGCGTCGTGCACGACTGTCCTCGGCAACTGGCCGGCGGTCGCGGACTCGGTGCCGGCGTGCGACGTGGTGGTGTGCCACCACGTCCTCTACAACGTGCAGGACGTGCAGCCGTTCCTGGAAGCCCTGTCGTCGCACGCACGGCGGCGCGTGGTCGTGGAGATCCCGCTGCGCCACCCGCTCAGCTCGCTCTCGGGTGCGTGGCGGCACTTCTGGGGTCTCGAACGCCCGAAGGGCCCCACCGCCGACGATGCGCTCGCGTGCATCCGTTCACTCGGTCTCGATGCCAGGCTCGAGACGTTCTCGGAACCTGCGCCGGTGCGACGTGAGATCTCAGAAGACGACGTTCGCCACACGCGTGTGCGGCTGTGCCTGACGGCGGACCGCGGTGAGGAGGTCCGCGAGTGGCTGGAGGAGAACCCCCGGCCGGGGCGCGAGCTCGCGGCGGTGTGGTGGGACGTCCCCGCCTGATGCTCTGCTGACGACCCGTTCGGTCATGGTGCCCTTCCGATAGTCCTGCCGTGCGGACCGGGTGGGAGACTTGCGCGGACACACAACCCGGGGGGCTCCCATGACGACACTCGACACCGGCACCAACGACTTGCTGGCCCGAATCGACGGCCACGTGGCCGTCATCTCGTTCAACAGGCCACAGGCCCGCAACGCCCTGTCCGACGCGATGTACGCGGGGTTCGGCAGGGTGTTGCCGCAACTGGCAACGGACCCGGAAGTGCGGGTCGTGATGGTCACCGGGGAGGGCGGGGCGTTCTGCGCCGGCGGCGACGTGAAGGGCTTCGTCTCCAGCCACAAGGCCGACGGGGGTGCACCGCGCCAGACCGGCACCGAGTCCGCGGTGCAGCGGCTGCGCACCATCCAGAACCAGGTCAGCTTCGCGCTGCGCCGGATGCCCCAGCCCGTGGTCGCATCGTTCCCCGGCGCAGCCGCAGGTGCGGGCCTCTCGATCGGGCTCGCCGCCGACCTGCGCATCGCGGCCGAGCGCGCGATCATCGTGACCGCCTTCTCGAACATCGGTGCCAGCGGGGACTTCGGCACGTCGTGGTTCCTGCCGCGCATCGTGGGCGAGGCGAAGGCAAAGGAACTGATGTTCCTCTCCCCCAGGCTCTCGGCACGCGACGCGCTCGCGCTGAACATGGTCAACGCGGTGCTGCCGGACGACGGCTACGAGCAGGCAGCGCTCGAGTGGTGCCACGACCTCGCCTCGCGCGCACCGATCGCCCTGCAGCACATGAAGCAGAACGTGAACCGCTCGCTCGCCGTGTCGCTGGAGGCGGGTCTCGACGCGGAGGCAGTGGCGATGGTGCGCACCATGAGCACCGCCGACCACCGCGAGGCGTCCGCGGCGTTCGTGGAGAAGCGCCTGGCCAGGTTCACCGGCAGCTGACCAGGGTGGACCGGTGGCATGACCCACAGATTGTGGGTCATGCTGTGAATTGTCACCGCCGGTTCACGCTGCAGACACCCCGCGAGGGTCGCGAGGAAATGTCCCCATGAGAGCCTGAGGCCGTGCCAACACGCGTGTCCGGCCCGTTCCTCCGCCTGGAGGACAGTGTCCATGTCACGCGCCGTTCCCTTCTGCGGACGGGCCAGTTCCGCAGGGCGCTCATCGGGCAATTCATCTCCCAGACATTCGACGCGGCCTGCACACTGCTGCTCGCCAAGGTCTTCTTCTTCGGCACCACCGGTGACCCGGCCTCGTCACAGGTGATGTCCGCCGCCGCGACTGCGGCGATTCCCCTCCTGCTCGGGGGGCCGATTGCCGGCTTCATGGTGGACAGATTCCCGCGACGGGCGCTCCTCGTGGCAGGCCAGGCAACCCGTGCCGGGTTCGCACTGCTGTACCTGGGGCTCGTCATCACGGATGCCGGTCACCACGTGTACTTCGTCGCTGCGGCATCGCTGTGTGCGGGGCGAGTGATGTACGCCGCCCGGGTCGCGAGCGTCCGCCACCTGGTGCGCCAGCATGAACTCGTCGCTGCTGACTCACTGATGCTCTCGCTCAGCACTGTCGCCGGAGCGTCAGGTGCCGGGCTCGGCGCAGCCGCCTACGTGGTCGCGGGGCCCGCAGGGTTCATGTTCGTTGCGGTGGGCCAGCTGCTCGGTGCCGTGGTCTATGCAGGACTCGGCGTTCCCCTCGGCGGCGGTCGTGAGCACGTGCCCGCGTCGGTGCGCCAGGTGGCAGCCGCCCTGGCACGACCGAAGATCCGCTACGCGATTCTTGCCACCAGCTCCCACCGCATGGCGGTCGGAATGATCGTCGCGGTGACGGTCCTGTCGTCAGGGTCACTTCCGGGGCCAGCCGAAGCGCAGTACGGGCTCGCCATGGGTGCCGTGGCTCTGGGTGCGTTCGCTGCCACATTCTCGGCGGAATGGCTGAATGAGCACCTGAAGCGAAGGGCCGTGTCGATGCTGTCATTCGGTGCGGCCGCCACGGCAGTGGCCTTCTCCGTCCTCGCTGGCTCGGCCGGTTCGAGGGTCGCCTGTCTCTTCGTGCTCGGTCACGCCTTCCAGACTCTCCGCGTCAGCGCCGATGCGACGGTGCAGAAGAACGCGCCTCGCGGCTCGGGCGGACGGGTGTTCACGGCATACGACACCGCCTACAACGGCGCCTATCTTCTCGGGATCGTGCTCGGTGCCGCATTCATCCCGCGGTCAACACCCGGGACGGTGCTCACGTGGTGCACCCTGTGGTTCGTCGGCGCAGCAGCAGTGTTTGCGGTGATGTCGAGGGAAGAAGTGACCGCCTCACCCGGGGCCGGGCTCGCGGGGCAGGCCGAGAGCGCGCTCCCCGATCGTGTTCTTCTGGATCTCGTCGGTCCCGCCGCCGAGCGACATGCGCGGCGCGTTCAGCACGTGGTACTGCCAGAACGCGGAGTCATCGTCGTCCCCGAAGGCGATCATCGCGGGGTGGAGGGACGCGGCGATTGACGCGGCGTGGCGGGCCTGCCTGGTGCGCCACAGCTTGCCGATGCTCGGGTGCACGCCGCGCCTCTTCGACAGCCACATCATCACCATCTCGCC
>SXYT01000152.1 GCA_005788205.1 Actinomycetota bacterium
CCGTACATGTGGTACCCGTTGCGCTCCCAGAAGCCGGGTTTGTCGCTGTCGCGCACCTCGATGCCGCGCAGCCACTTGGGTGACTTCCAGAAGTAGAGGTTCGGCACCACCAGACGGACCGGCCCGCCGTGAATCGGCTCCAGCGGCTTGCCGTCGAACTCCCACGTCACGATCGACTCGTCGCGCGTGGCGTCATCGAGCGGCACGTTCGCGGTGTAGCCGAACTCCGCATGACCCATGATGTGGCTGGCGCCCGACTGCACGCCCGCCCGGGCGAGCAGGTCCTTCACCCGCACGCCGCGCCAGACGGTGTCGAACTTCGACCACTTGGTCACGCAGTGGATGTCGGTCACCAGTTCCACGGTGGGCATCGCGGTGAGCTCCTCGAACGTGACGCGGTACGGCTCGTCGACGAGACCGAAGATGGTCAGGTTCCACTCCCCCGGCGCGTATGTCGGCACGTCGCCGACGTGCAGCACGGGGAACCTGTCGGTGAGGTACTGGCCGGGCGGGAGGCGGTCGCCGTCGTACCCCATGGCAACGACTTCCTGGCGGTTGCGCTCGAAGAAACTCACGGGGACAGTCTGCCCGATGGAGCCCCCGCACGTCGCAGGTACCGTGTGGCCCATGGCCGTCTATCTCATCCGTCACGCGAAGGCCGGGAGCCGGTCCGCATGGACCGAGAGCGACTCCACGAGACCGCTCAGCCCCGACGGCGAGGCGCAGGCCCGCGCCATCGCGGACGACTGGCTGCACGGTGAGCCGGCCGCGGTGTTCTCGAGCCCGCGCCTGCGCTGCGTGCAGACGGTGCGGCCCCTCGCCGAGCGGTTCGGGCTGGAGGTGGTCATCGAGCCGATGGTCGAGGAGGACACCCCCTTCGAGCAGGCCCTGCGCGTCATCGAGGACGCACCAGACGGCGCGGTGTTCGCCAGCCACGGTGACGTGATCCCGGAGGTGGTCGATGCGCTCATCCGGCGCGGCATGACGATCACCGGCTCGGCCGGCGGGCTGCGCAAGGCCGCGATGTTCGTGCTGCACCGTGAGGACGGCAGGTTCGCGCGCTGCGACTACGTCGCACCCCCGCGGTGACCGCCCGCTAGTCCGCGAGCGCCTTGTCCAGCTCTGCGCTGATCGCGTCCACGAAACTCTCGACCTCGGCCGGCGGGTTCATCGCCTTGCACTCGTCGATCTCGGGCTTGGCGCTCCGCGCGTCACCGAGGAAGCGGAAATGGACGATCCCGAGGAAGCACGCCGCGTCCGGGTAGCCAGGGTCGACGCCGCGGGCACGAGCGAGATCGGCGAGCACGGTTGCGTACGCGACGTCGCGCAGGTTGCCGGTTGCCTCCCGCGCGGTGAGCGCAATGAGCCACGCACGGTACGTGAGCGCCTCGGCGTTGTCGGGTTCCACCTTCAGCACCTCGTTGTAGATCTCGATCGCCTTCGTGGGGTCCGAGAAGTTCAGCTGGCGCGCGGTGCTCAGGCGTGTCGCGGTGCTCTCCTCGATCCCGCCGCTCGAGCTCTGCCCGGGCAGGCGCTGGCCCGCTGACGACGCCACCCACGCCCCGCTGCCCGCCGCGAGGGAGAGCACCACGAGCACCGCAACGATGCGCCGGGGCCAGGTGCGCCGCGGCAGCGGCGGGGTGTCGTCCGGCCTGTCGATCTCGTCGCCGCGCAGCTGGTGGGAGATTGCGGCGGCGCGCGAGACGTAGTCATCGCGGAGCGACCGATAGTCGTCGTCGTCGATGTCACCCGCCTCGCGCTCGCGCTCCAGGTCGCGCAGGGAGTCGAGCAGGAAGTCGAGCTGCTCCTCCAGCATCTCGCGCTCGGTGGGCCCCTCCATCAGAGGACCTCCTCGTCGTCATCGATGCGGCCGCCCGCGAGCAGTTCCTCCACGAGGGCGCGGTCGTCGTCGCTCGGCACGGCACCCTGCTGCAGGCGCCAGCGGCGGAAGGCCGCTGCGAGTCCCGCCACGGCGCACACACCGACAGCGATCGGCAGGACCCACACGAGTGCATCGAGACCGGTGGCGCGCGGCACGAGCAGCACCCTCGCCTGGAACGCACCGGCGATGTTCCCGATGATCTCGTCGTCGGTCAGCGCCCCGGCTGCCACGTCACGGGCGATCTGGTTGCGGATCGACTCTGCGGCCGATGCACGCGAGACGTAGACGCTCTCCCCGTCGCAGGTGGGGCACGCGACCCGCTTCGAGATCGCGTCGATCCGCTCGCTCTGGGTGCGCGGGCCGTCATCGCGCGTGGTCCCGATAGTGAGGAGCACGACGACCACGAGACCCATGAGCATCCACACGGGCCAGGACCTGATGCGCCGGGCGAGGTTCACGACTGCCCCCTGTCTGCGGCACGCATCGTGTCGATCCGCTCCTGGAGGAACCCCTCGGTGATCTCCCCGATGATGCGCAGGCGGACGAACCCGTTGGGGTCGATCACCCAGGTCTCGGGGACCTTCGCCACGCCGAAGGCAACGGAGATGGCACCATCGTCGTCCTTCACCTTCGGCCAGTCGCCGCCGTTCGCACCGAAGAACGCCGAGACGGCCTGGTCGCTGTCATCGTTCACGACGGTGACCAGTTCCACCGGGTCCGCGGCCGAATCCTGTGCCGCGTCGAAGGCCACCAGCTGGGGGTGCTCGTTGCGGCACGGCACGCACGTGGAGTTGAAGAAGTTGAGCACGACCCAGCTGCCCTTGCGCCGCGACAGGTCGAACGCGGCGCCGTCGATGGTCGCGGAGCGCACCGCGGGTGCGGCGCGGCCGAGCAGCGGCGACTCCGCTGTGTCGCTGTCGCCGGGCTCCGCGAGTGCGAGCACGGCGAGCAGCCCGACGAGGACTGCACCGACCGCGGCTGCGATCAACGGGGAACGGCGCCTGGTCACGGGGCCGCGGCCTCCGGCACGGGTGCCGACACGGGGTCAGTGGGCTTCCGTCGGCGGCCGGGGAACATGGCAAGGACCGTGCCCACGGCCATCATCGCGCCCCCGACCCAGATCCACACGATCATCGGCTTCACGAACACCTTGATCTTCGCGGTGCCGGAGTCCATCTTCACGGGGGGCTCGAGCGTGACGTAGATGTCCTTCGTGAGGGTGGTGAGAACGGACGGCGTGCCGATGTTGTTGCCCATCTTCAGGTACTTGGTGACGGCCGGTGCCCGCTCTGTGCCGTCCACCTCGACTCGCGCCGAGATGCGCGTCTGACGGTCGTCCTCCTCACGGGAGAACCCGACCAGCTCGAACGTGTGGCCCCCCCACTCGATCGGCGTGTCCAGCTTCAGGGTCAGCTCCTGGCTGCGGGTGAAGCTGTTCGACGCCGCGAGCGCCACCGCGATGAGGATGACACCGATGTGCACGACCATCCCGCCGTTCGCCCTGCCGACGAGACCGCGCAGGCCCTGGCGCCGCGTGGCGAGTGCCAGTTGCCGGAGCGCGGCACCGCCGGCGAACCCGCCGAGGAAAAAGGTGAGGAGCGGTGCGATCCCAGTTGCCCCCACGACGACGCTGACGAGGAGCGCGAGCGTGCCGCCCCATGCCGGCCAGAACAAACGCTGCGAGAGGAGCTCGCCGGATGCCTTGCGCCACGGCAGCACGGGCGCCACGCACATGAGAAAGAGCAGCGTGAGGCCCACCGGCACGCCGAGTCGGTCGAAGAACGGCTCCCCGACCACCAACTGGCGGTCCTGCAGCGCCTCCACGATGAGCGGGAACACCGTCCCGAGGAGGACGACGAACGCGAACACGCCGAACAGGACGTTGTTCGCGAGGAACGCACCCTCGCGGGACAACGGCGAGTCGATGGTGCCGGGCGAACGAAGAAGGTCACCGCGCCACCCGATCAGGACGACGGACGCCAGCACGATGACCGCGAAGAACGTCAGCAGGAACGGGCCGATCTGGCCGTCGCTGAAGGCGTGCACGCTGTTCAGCACGCCGGAACGGGTGAGGAACGTGCCGAGGATCGTCAGCGAGAACGTGGACACGAGGAGCGAGAGGTTCCAGACGCGCAGCATCCCGCGGCGTTCCTGGACGAGCACGGAGTGGATGTACGCGGTGCCGGTGAGCCACGGGATGAACGAAGCATTCTCCACCGGGTCCCACGCCCACACGCCGCCCCAGCCGAGCACCTCGTAGCTCCACCAACTGCCGAGGATGATGCCGAACGTGAGGAAACCCCACGACATGAGCGCCCAGCGCCGCGTCTCGAGCAGCCATCCCTCCCCCACCCGTCCCGTGACGAGCGCACCGATCGCGAAGGCAAAGGGCACCGTGAACCCGACATAGCCGAGGTAGAGGATCGGCGGGTGGAACACCACGAGGACGTGGTTCTGCAGAAGCGGGTTCGGCCCGGGACCGTCGAGGACCCCGGCCGGGCCGGCCGCGAACGGGTTCGCCGGGCCGAGCGTGAGCACGAAGAAGAAGACCCCGACGAAGAACATCGTGGCGAGGGCCCATCCGACCATCGGGTCGTCGAGCTTGGCGCGGTACTTCACGGCGATACCGACGGTGAGGAACGTGAGCACCATCAGCCACAGCAGGATGGAGCCCTCGAGCGCGCTCCAGACCGCGGTGAAGTTGTAGAGCGCCGGCGTGCTCCAGGAGCCGACCTTCTGGACGTATGCGAGCGAGAAGTCCCGCGTGATCATCGCCCACTCCATGCAGACGAACGCACCGAGGGACGCGATGCCGGTGAGCCAGGCAAAACGCGGCACGAGGCGGAGCACCTTGGGGTCCGACTGGCGCGTGCCCGTCACGGCAGAGACAAGGCCGAACACGGCCCCGACGAGGCCGACCAGCAGTGCCGCCCTGCCGAGCGGACCTGCTACTCCTGTGACACCGAGCATGCCGCGGCCTCGTTGTTCGCCTGATCGAACCTGGTCTCGTTCTTCTCGACGTACTCGTTCGTGTGCTTCACCTCGATGCGGTCGCTGTCGAATCCCTCCCCCACGAGCCGCCCGTGGGCGACAACGGGGATGCACTCCTGGAAGACCCCTCCCGGGTCGCCGAGATAACTCACCTCGAGCGTCTTTGTGTTCCACTCGAGCGTGAACACCGTGCTCCCGTCCTGCTTCTCGAGCGAGTCCCGGCGCACGATGCCCTGGACACGGATGCGGCGGTCGCCGTCGCAGCCCCGGCGCACCCCCACCTCGTCGACGTTGCAGTAGTAGTCGATCGCGCTCGTGAGGAACTTCGTGACCACCACCCCGCCAGCGACGAGGGCGACGGCCACGATCAGCACGGGTGCCCACCTGCGCCGCCGGCCGGGGGCGGACGCGGCATCGGTGCGCGGTGTCAGGTCCACGGCATCTCTTCCCGGGAGGCGCGACGGGCCAGGCCGCGGCCGCGGCGCACCACCCACGCCGCGTAGGCAGCGATCGAGCCGAAGGTCAGCACGTAACTGGCGATGATGAACGAGGCGTGCTCCATCAGCGCGCCCCCGCCTCGTCGCGGCGCGAGGCGATCGCCTCGTCGAGGCCGCGGTCGGCGACGGTGTCCTCCAGCAGGATCACCCGCTGGCGGTGGAGGACCAGCCACACGAACAGTGCCGTGAACGTCGCGAGACCGAGCATGAGCGTGAACAGCATGAGGCCGTCCATCTCCACCTTCGCGTTGGGGTTCGCGACAGATGCCTCCTGGTGCAGCGAGCGCCACAGTTCCACGCTGAAGTGCACCAGCGGGATCTCGAGCACCGCGAGCAGTGCGAGGACGGCGGAACGGCGCGCACGCTGGCGCAGCGTGCCCCCGAGCCGGCGCACGGCGAGGTACCCCACGTACGTGATGAAGAGGAACGCGGTGCTCGTGAGCCGCGCGTCCCACACCCAGTAGGTGCCCCACGTGAGGCGGCCCCACAGGCTGCCGGTCACGAGCGACACGGCCACGAACAGCACGCCGATCTCGGCGCTGGCGCCGGCGACCCTGTCCCACGCGACAGAGCGGGTCCCTCGGGAGAGGTAGGCGCCCGAGCAGACCGCGGTGAGTGCAAAGGCCATGTACGCCACCCAGATGGAGGGCACGTGCACGTACATGATGCGGACGGTGGAGCCCTGCACGACATCCTCGGCCGACCACCACAGCCCGCTCAGCACGAGAAGGACGAGCAGGACACAGACGACGAGACCCAGCCTGCGCGTGGCCGGCGTTCCGGTGGTTGCGTGTGCGCCTGTCGGGGTCATCTCGTCAGTCTTGTGGAGGGGGGCGATATCGCCCTATTCGTCGACCAGTGGACCGAACGCGGCACTGCCGGCCGCGCCGAAAAGCACCGCGAACACCGCGAGGAGGCCGATCCAGGGCCACCCCTCGGAGACGGATGCGCCGCCACTGCCGAAGGCCGCCTCGGTGGCACGGGTTGCGCCGATGAGGACGGGTGCCACGACCGGCAGGAGAAGCAGCGGGAGCAAAGTCTCGCGGCCCCTCGCACCGGCAGCGAGACCGCCGTAGAGGGTACCCACGAACCCCAGCCCGACAGTGGCAGCAACCATGGTGACGAATGCCTCCGCCCAGCCGGCCGGGGATGGTTCCACCCCGTACAGGACGAAGGCGGTGCACACGAGGAGCACCTCGAGAGCGAACAATTGCACCATCAGAGCCACCGACTTGCCGAGGAAGATCGCCACGGGATCGACACCTGCCACCCGCAGGGCGTCGAGGGCCCCGTCGGCGGACTCGACCGCGAAGCTGCGCTGCACCACGACGAGCATGCTGAAGAGAGTGGCGAGCCACACGAGACCGGGCGCGACCCGCGACAGGATGCCCTCGTTGTCGAGCGCGAAGGCGAACATCACCATGACCACGAGGGCGAACGGTGCCACCTGGTTGATGACCACCCTGCTGCCCATCTCGACGGCGAGGTCCTTGCGTGCGACCGCGCGCACGACCGAGCCGCGCGTCATCGTGCGCCACCCCCGTCGCGCACAGTCCCGCCGTCCACGGTGACGACCCTCGTGGCGAGCGCACCCGCCCTCTCCAGTTCGTGCGACGACACGACCACCGTCGCCCCGGCCGCGACAGCGTCGCGCAGCACGGAGTCGATCTCGTCACGGCCGGCGGCATCGAGCCCTGCATGCGGCTCGTCGAGAAGCCACAACTCGGCACGGCGCACGATCATCGACGCGAGGGCGCACCTGCGCCTCTGCCCCGCCGACAACCTGTCGGCCTTCACCGACGCGAGACGGCCGTCGAGCCCCATCCGCTGCATCGCCGCCGACACCTCGTCCCGGGAGGCACCCACGGTGGACGCCCAGAACCGAATGTTCTGGGCGACGGTGAGGTCGAGGTAGAGACCGTTCGTGTGTCCGAGGAGGCCGACACGCGACCTGATCGAGTCGCGCTGCGCGGTGATGTCCATGCCGAGGATGCTCCCGCCGCCGCGCTCCACGGGGAGGAGACCGGCGCACACGCGCAGCACGCTCGTCTTGCCCGCACCGTTCGGGCCCTGCAGAAGGAGCACCTCACCGCGCCCGACGGTGAGGTCGACGCCGGCGAGTGCGGGGAACCCCCCGAGAACGGCGACCACGCCGCGCAGTTCAACCACGTTTGTCATGCGTCACGAACGCTACCGAACGGCGTTAGGTTCGGGCCGTGGCGCATCCCGCAACCGTGCGAAGACAGGAGAGGATCTCCCGGGCCCTGGATGCGCTCGGACGCACCCTCATCGCCTGTGGCCTTCTTCTTCTCTCGTTCACCGCGTACCAACTGTGGGGCACCGGCATCGAACAGGCCCGCAGCCAGCGCGCACTCGAGCGTCAGTTCGAGAAGACAGCCGTCGTCACGGACACCACTCAGCAGCCCGGCACGACCTCGGCCCCCCGTGTTCCGGTGCCGGGCGACTCCGTGGGGCGCATCGAGATCCCGTCGCTCGGCGTGGACGAGTGGATGGTCGCCGGTGCCCGCCTGTCGGACCTGGAGAAGGGCCCGGGCGTCTTCGCCGGCTCAGTGCTGCCCGGCCAGACGGGCAACCTGGCGGTCGCGGGGCACCGCACCTCGTACGGTGCGCCGTTCGGCGACCTGGACAGACTGCGCGAGGGCGACGACATCATCTTCACGACTGCCGGGGGGACGTTCACATACGAGGTGACCGGCTCGAGGGTCGTCCCGCCGACCGACGTGGGGGTGCTCGCACAGACGAAAGACCGTGCGGTCGCCACGCTCGTGACGTGCCACCCGAAGTGGACGTCAAGAAACCGCCTGATCGTGACGGCCGACCTCGCCCCTGTGCACGAGCCGATGGCGCCCACGCCCATCGCGGAGACCATCGCGAGCGACCCGGCACAGATCACCCCGGGATGGGGGCACGACCGCAGCCGCATCCTGCCGACTGTCGCGTGGTCCGGCGTCCTGCTCGCGATCCTGGCGGCAGCCCGCCGGCTCTCGCGTGGTGGATGGTGGCACCGGGCCGGGGCGTGGGGCGTTGCCTCAGTGCTGTTCGTGCCCTCGCTCTTCATGATGTTCGAGAACCTGTCGGGGCTACTGCCCGCGAACCTGTGAACGCCCCTACGCTTCGGTCGATGAACACCCCCGAGCACGACCCAGTCCGGGCGAGGCGCGCGCAGGTGGCGAAGTGGACCCTGCTCGCGAACCGGGTCGGCTATCTCTTCATCGCCCTCGCCATGGCCGCCTTCGTGATGGCCTTCGCGCTCGGGTTCAAGGGACCGCTCGTCACCCTTGTCACGGTCAGTCTCATCACCGGATGCGTCCTGCTCGCGCCGTCCATCGTCCTCGGGTACGCGGTGAAGGCCGCGGAGCGCGAGGACCGCGAGAACGGGCTCTAGGTGTCGATCGATTCGCCGGCCCGCAAGGAGCAGATTCTCTCCGTGGCCCTGAGCGCATTCGCCAGGAGCGGCTACCACAGCACCTCCATGAACGACATCGCCGACGCGATGGGGGTCACGAAGCCGGTGATCTACCAGCACTTCGACAGCAAGCGGGCGCTCTACATCGAGCTGCTCCAGTTCGTCGGCCGCGACCTCGTGTCAAAGGTGGTCACCGAGGCGGCCGGTGCAGGTGACGACGGGCGCGAGAAGACGATGCGCGGGATGGTCGCCTACTTCACGTGGGTGTCACAGAATCGCAACGCTTTCTCGCTCATCTTCGAGAGCAGCGGGCGCGCGGACGAGGAGTTCGCCGACATCGTGAAGCAGTTCGAGGACGAGGCAGCCGCGGCCATCGCCCCACTCATCACTGCGAAGGTGAACGCCCAGGACCAGCGCACCCTCGCCCTCGGGTTGGTGGGGATGGCAGAGGCGGTCAGCCGTCACCTCATTGCCGAGCACGTGGACTTCGACCCCGAAAAGATCGGTCGGTCAATCGGCGGCCTGGCCTGGGCCGGGCTGCGGTCCATCGGCGACTGAGCCCCGCCGGGTCAGTCCCGCAACGTCAGGCCGCGGTAGCCGTCCACGAAGCCGCCACGACGCAGGATGTCAGTGA
>SXYT01000153.1 GCA_005788205.1 Actinomycetota bacterium
CACGGGTTTCTCCGTCACGCGCTACGTCGTGACGCACCCGGGGTACTCGCTCCAGCAGAACGTGGCCACGTGGGCGCGCAACAACGGTCTCGGCGCGGTGGTCGACAGGCTCGAGGTGTGGCTGCACAGCGATGCTCCCTCCACCGCACCGGCGGTGTCTCTCGCGCTCGAGCCGGAGACGGTGGACACGGTCCCGGCGACGACCACGACAGTCCCGGCGACGACCACGTCCACCACCGTCGCCGCACCCGTCGCACCCGTCGCACCTGGCGAGACCACCACGACCGTGCAGACGACCACCACCACCTCGACCGTGCCTCCCCCCTCTGACGTCGCACCCGTCATCACGCCGGCGCTGAAGGGTGAGGGGCAGTGGAGGGTGCTCTTCACACTGGGCAAGAAGAAGGTGCCCGTGGTGTGGGGGATGTCGGTGCGGCCCTTCGCCACGTACGGTTCCGTCGTGGCCACGGCCGCGGTGTTCGACCAGACCCGGCTGCGCGCGGCGATGTTCAACGGTTCGGACGTGCCGGGCGGGGGGCCATGGACGAACTCGAGGAAGGTCCCCGCGGCCGGGATGCGAAGTGTCATCGCCGCGTTCAACGGGGGTTTCCGTTTCGAGCACGATCCCGGCGGGTACGTCACCGAGGGCGTGACTGTGCGCAAGATGAAGCGCGGCTTCGCCACCATCGGGATCGACAGGAACGGGATGATGAGAGTCGGTGTGTGGGGTGACGACATGCGCACAGCCGACGGCTGGCTGTCACTGCGCCAGAACCTCCCGCCGCTCGTCCACGAGGGCCGCGCCACGTGGCAGGACTTCAAGTGGACCGACTGGGGGGCCGACTTCGGCGACAAGGTGTACACCTACCGGAGCGGGCTGTGCCGGCGTGCCGACGGTTCGCTCATGTACGTGTCGGCCGGCGACGTGAACATCGACCTCTTCGCCCGCATGATGCTGCAGTTCGGGTGCGACACCGGCATGCAGCTGGACATCAACGGCAACTGGCCGCACTTCAGCACGTACAGCAACTTCGGTGCCCCCTCCAGGTACGGAAAACCCCTCGACGTGCGCATGGGCGACCCCCAGCGGTTCCTGAAGGGCTACGACAAGGACTTCTTCGCGTTGTTCGACCCCAGGTCGATCCCCGACCGGGCGGTGTGGGACGGCACGGTGACCAGCACGACGCTGCCGGCGGCGGCAACCACCGCACCGGCGACAACGTCGCCGTGACCTAGACGGTCGGTTCGTACTCCGCGAGCAACCGGGGCTCGCCGCCGCCGGCGACGCGGACGCGCCCCTCGGCATGCAGCTTCAGCACGTGCGACCACACGCTGCGCCGCGCCGGACGGTGCAGACGCTTGTCGACGTCCGCGTAGAGCACCTTCACCATCGCGGGGATCGTGCGTGTCCCTGCCCGGAGCTGGGCGAGCACCTGCTCCTCGCGGCTGACCCTGTGCTGCAGGTAGGCGCGCAGGAACGGCTGGGGGTCCGTGACCGGGCCGCCGTGGGTCGGGCGCAGCAGTGCATCACTGCGGCCGATGACCTTGTTCATGCTGTCGAAGTACGCGGCCATGTCGCCGTCCGGCGGTGACACCACAGTGGTGCTCCACCCCATCACGTGGTCACCGGTGAAGAGGGTGCCCTCCTCCACCAGTTCCACGCACAGGTGGTTCGACGTGTGGCCGGGCGTGTGCACGGCACGCAACGTGACCCCGGGCGCGGACAGGATCGTGTCGCCGTCGCGCACAGTGACGTCCGGCCTGAAGTCCACGTCCAGGCCCTCCTTCTCCTCGTCGGCGGCGCTGTCACCGGTTGCCTTCTCGTCGTCCTCCTCGGACGGGTCGTGGTCGTCGTCCTCGGTCCACCCCTCCACCATGCGGTGCGGCCCGATGGCATAGGTCGGCGCGGCCGTCTCTGACTTCAGCCACGCGGCGAGTGGCGAGTGGTCGCCGTGGCAGTGCGTGATGATGATGCCCGCGCACTCGCGCCCGCGCAGGGCCGCGGCGATTGCGTCACGGTGGGAGTCGATCCGCGGTCCCGGGTCGATCACCACGGCCCTGTCGCCGCCGATTATGTAGGTGCCCGTGCCGCGGTAGGTGAATTTCGAGGGGTTCGCACAGATGATGCGCTGCACGAGCGGCGACACCTGCTCGAGGACGCCGTGGGGGGCATCGTCGATGCGCGGGACGAACGGGATGCCAGCCATCAATCGAACCCTAGGGCGCGGATACGGCCCACAGGCCTACCGTGACCGAGGGCCGTCTCCGTGACGGTGGACGGCACAGCCGACACGTCGACACCGAGACGTGCGAGAGCTGCCACGAGCACGGTGGCCGTGCCCCTGCCGGACCCGTCGGAGAGTTTCAATGCGACAGCCCTGCCGTCCGGCAGTGCAGCCACGTACACGGCCTCGGCTCCGTCCTTGGCCATCAAGCCGGGCACGTTCGTGCAGATCGCGGTGACGTCACGGCCGGTGCCGCCGACCATGTGGCTGTGGTTCGACATCGCACGGTGGATGCGCAGGCCGGACTCCCCCGCGGTGCCGGTGGCCATGGCGCGCATCGCCCGGGCGAGACCGAGGAGACTGATGACGTGCGCGGGGGCACCGCACCCGTCGACACCGACGGCAAACGCCTCCTCGCCGGCCACGTCGGGCACGGTGTCGGTGATCGCCTGCTGCAACGGATGGCCGGGGTCCAGGTATCCCTCGAGGGGCCAGCCGTTCAGCACGCACGTCGCGACCATCCCGGAGTGCTTGCCGCTGCAGTTCATCTGCAGTGGTGACTTGGGGACACCGTCATGGATCGCGCCGTGTTGCGACGCCTCGTGCAGCGGCCAGCCCGGGGTGTTGCCGAGCGAGGACTCGTCGAGGCCCGCACCGGCAAGGATCGTGCGTGCGGTGTCAAGGTGCACCTTCTCGCCGTTGTGGCTCGCGCACACGAGCGCGAGCTGCTCGGGTGGCAGGTCCAGCCCCGCGCGCACCATCGCGAGCGCCTGGAGCGGCTTGGTGGACGAGCGCGGGTACACGAGGATGCCCGGGTCGCCGATCGCATGGGCGACATCGCCCCTCTCGTCGAGGCACACCACCGCACCGAAGTGGATGCTCTCGTCCACCCCGTTGCGGTCGATCACGGCGACGGGTGCGAACTGCGCCGGACTGACCCCGGTCACCCCGGTTCTTCCCCGGACCGGCGCTTCTTCCGCGACCGGGTCGAATCCCGGGGTTGGGGTCTCTTCTTCTCCTGCACCTGCACCAACGGCGCGTCGATCACTTCGTGCCTCTGCCCGCTGCTCGCCAGGATGCCCTGCACCATTGCCGCGAACGGCAGGCCGAGGATGGCCCCCACCGGGCCGAGCACTGCGCCGCCGACGAGGGCGGACCCGAACGCGAGCGCGGCATGCAGCTCCATCGTGCGCGCCGTGATGCGCGGGGCGAAGAAGTAGTTCTCCACCTGCTGGTACACGAGGATGAACACCACGACCGCGAGCGCGCGGCCCGGCGACTCGAGGAACGTGAGCAGCAACGGGAGGACACCTGCCAGGTACGTGCCGATGACGGGCAGGAACTGGGACACGAGCCCCACCCACAGCGCCATCGCGATCGGTGCCGGGGTGCCGATCGCCTGCAGTGCGATCCAGTGGAAGAATGCCGAGAGCGCCGCGAGCAGCAGCCGCGAGTCGAGGTAGCCGGCCGTCGCCTTGATCGCGAGGTCCCACGTGGACAACATGCGGTCCTGCTGCTCGGGGCGCAGGCGTGCGCAAATGGCCCTGCGCAGGCGTGGTGCATCGGCGACCAGGTAAAAGGCGAAGAGGATGACCGTGAACGACTGGAACAGCATGTTCAGTGCCTGCACAGACAGGTTGAGGACCTGGCCCTGCTGCGAGCGGATGAACTCCTGCACGGGCCCCTCCGGGTCCGCGATCCGCGCGTTCACCTCGGCCGGGTTGATGTTGGTGTTGAACGTGTCGTTGATGAACTTGACGGTGTCGTTCACGTAGGTGCTCGAGTTCTTCAGCAGGTCCGCCACCTGCTGGCCGACCAACGTGCCGACGACCCCGAAGAAAGTGAGCGTGACCACGATGACCGCGAGGACGATCATGAGCGTGGCCCTGCCCCGTTTCCATCCCCGCGCCTCCAGCCTGTTGACACCCGGCTCCATAGCCAGCGCGATGAACAACGCGACGAGCATCAGGATGAGAAAGCTGCTCAGGCGGTGGAACACGTGCCGGAACGCGAGTGCCCCGAGTGCCCCCAGCCAAAACAGCACCACCGCGCGGGGCACCCAGCGCGGCATGCGCCGGCTGTCCCCCTGGGCCGCGGCCTGCCCTGCACCACCCCGTGTGTCTTCCGTCCCTGCACCGGTCATGGTGCAAGCGTAGTGGTGGGAACGGGCCGCAGGTTCGTACGCTGACAGCGTGGCGCCGCTCCCTCCCGCAGTCGACGAACGAGTGCAGCAGGTGCGCCGCGCCATCGCCGATGCTCTCCGCGACAGGGTGATCGGGCCCGATGCAGAGTCAAAGCAAGCGGCGGTGCTTCTCGCCCCGGGTGAGCGGTGGTTCGCGCCGGACCGCCCCGTGCACACCGTGCACACCGATGCGTCGATGTTCATCGGCGGCATGCGCGCACTCCTGCTGCAGTCCCTCCACCCGCTCGCGATGGCGGGTGTCGCGGAGCATTCCGACTACCGCAACGACCCGTGGGGCCGTCTGCAGCGCACAGCCGACTTCCTCGCCGCGACCACGTTCGGCCCGGCTGACGTGGCCCAGCACGCGGTCGACAGGGTGAACGCGGTGCACGGACACGTGCACGGCACCGCGGGCGACGGACGTCCGTACTCCGCACGCGACCCGCACCTGCTGCGGTGGGTGCACGTCGCAGAGATCGACAGCTTCCTGCGCGCCCACGAGGCGTACGGGGCGGTGCGCCTCACACCGGCGGAACGCGACGGCTACGTGGAGGACATGGCCGTCATCGCCCGCAAGCTCGGGGTGAAGGCTCCGCCGCTGTCGGTGCGCGGGCTGCGCGACCAGCTGCGGATGTTCCGGCCCGAGCTCACCAGCTCGCCGCAGTCCCGCGACGCGGCTCGCTACCTGCTGGTCGACCCCCCGCTCGACACGGCGGCGCGGGTCCCGTACCTGGTCATCGCCTCGGCCGCCATCGCCACGCTCCCGCCGTGGGCGCGCGCCGAACTGCGCATCCCGTACCTGCCCCTCACCGATCAGCTCGTGACACGGCCGCTCGGGAATCTCGTGGCACGCACGATCAGGTGGGCCACGGGCATCAACGACGTGACGCCACCAGCTTCCTGAGCGGCACGGCGAGGTCGCCGTTGCGTCCGATCTCCACGCTGCCGAGACCCAGCCAGTGCGCCATCAGCTGGAGCTCGTCAGCAAGTTCGTCAGCCACCTCGAGTGGATCGGTGTCGAGCTCGCTGAACGCACCGGGCACCACGAGAACGCTCCGCTGCCGGTCCGCCTTCAGGTCCACCCTTGCCACCAGCCGGTCGTTCAGCAGGAACGGCAGCACGTAGTAGCCGTACACCCGCTTCGGGGCCGGCGTGTAGATCTCCAGGCGGTAACGGAACCCGAACAGCCGCTCGTCGCGCGGCCTGCACCACACCATGGAGTCGAACGGCGAGAGCAGCGCACGGGCGCGAACGGTGCGCGGTCGGGTGGCACCCGGGTGGAGGTATGCCTTCTCCTTCCATCCCTCCACGCGGACCTCCTCGAGCAGGCCGTCACGCACCAGCCCGGCGAGTGCGGCGCGTGGTGCGGGTCCGCGGAGGTGGTGGTAGTCGAGAAGGTCACCTGCGGTCGCGATCCCGTGCGATGCCGCGGCGAGCATCAGCAGCTCACGGTGCGCCGTCTCTGCGTCGGGCACGGGAAGCGCGAGCACCCCAGCGGGGAATGCGTGGTGCAGTCCCATGTAGACGCGTGCGAAGTCCCTGTCACGCCGGCGTGCAGTGATCTGCCCGGTCCAGAACAACCACTCCAGGATCGACTTGCCCTTGTCCCAGTCCCACCACTGGCCCTTCGGCCCCTTGCGTGTGCTGACCTCCCCGGCCACGATCCCCTCCGGCGTGGAGTTCACGCGCGCGAGGATCTCGTCGCGCAGGCGCGGGTTCCTGCGCGCAACCTCGCGCACACCTCCCCACACGCGCAGGCCCTCGCGTGCCTGCTCCATGCGCACGCGACTCAGCGGGTAGTGGCGCACCGGGAGGTGGCTGGCCGCATGGCACCAGTACTCGAAGATGTCGCCGCGGGCGGTCGCATCAGGGATGAGCGACCGGGGATGGTCGCCCAGGCGCGAGAAGAGAGGCAGTTCCTGGCTGCGCACGAGCACGTTGACGGAGTCGACCTGCACCACCCCGACGGTGTCGAACACCCGGCGCAGGTGGCGGGCATCAACCCGGCCCGCAGGTCGCGGTGCGGCCAGTCCCTGTGCCGCCACGGCGATGCGACGGGCTGAGGCAAGCGAGACCTCGGCGGGCAAAGTCGTCAATCAGCGACGGTGACGGTGACCGAGTTGATGACCACGTCGGTGACCGGACGGTCGCCGCGGCCCGTGGGGACCTTCTGCATCGCGTCGACGATTTCGAGACCCTTCACGACCTGGCCGAAGTGGTTGTACTGCGGCGGCAGCGTGACGCCGTTCGGGCCGCTGATGAGGAAGAACTGCGAGCCGTTGGTGTTGGGGCCGGCGTTCGCCATGGCGAGCGAGCCGATCTGGTAGCGGTTCTTCACCGGCTCGTCCTCGAAGCGGTATCCGGGCCCGCCGGTGCCGGTGCCACCCGGGTCGCCACCCTGGCAGACGAAGCCGTTGATGATGCGGTGGAAGATGATCCCGTCGTAGTAGTGGTAGCCGGCGAGGAACACGAAGTTGTTCACCGTGACCGGCGCGTTGAGCGCGTCGAGAGCAATCACCATCGTGCCCATCGATGTCTCCATCGTTGCGGTGTAACGCTTCTCCGGGTCGATCCCGAACTCGGGCTTGTCGGGGAACTTCTGGGTCTTCTGGGCGGAACCGTCGAGGGCGGGGAAGGGATAAGGCATGCGCGAACGCTACAAGCAGGCCAGCGGCGGTGACCTACGATGACCACGTGAACGACACCGCAGGCCCGCCGTCCGACGGACCGGGAATCGACCTCGACCGCATCGAGGCTGACCTGGCCGGGGTGGAGACCGCCCTTGCCCGCCTGGACGAGGGCACCTACTGGACATGTGAGGTCACCGGGGCAGAGATCCCCGCGGAACGCCTTGCCGCAGACCCCACCACGCGCCGCGCCGGCTGACCCCGCCCAGTTGTGACTGCCGTCTCGTCAGGACGGCCCTCGCCAGTTACACTTCGGGAACTGACCGGCCGGTCAATTGTTCCCGGGCTCACCCGCCCCGGAGCAGTGCCCGGCCCCGACAGGGGATCTCCAGGAACACATGGCACAGGCATCCAAGGCTCGAGCACCTTTCGCACCGTGGGACCGGCGCGAGATCGCGGGTGCGTTCAGCGTGGAGGAGACCGCACGCCGCGCCGGCCACTACAAGTGGACGGAAATGAAGCTGTTCGAGGCTCTCGGCGGGTGGATCGCGACGGTGCCCGAGCTCGACGTGAAGATGCGCCTCGGCACCCATTGCTACAAGCACGCCTGGCACGCCGAGCTGTGGCACAAGCGCCTGCCCGAACTGCGCGAGATGAACCCTGACCGTCTCACCGTGCCCGCCAACGACGCCATGGTGCGCTTCATCGACGCCATGACGGAGCCGGAGGCACCGGAACAGACGATCGAGAAACTGGTCGGTGTCTACCGCGTGCTCATCCCCCACTTCATCTCTGCGTACACGTACCACATGAACAACACCAGCGAGATCACGGACATGCCGACGATCCGTTCCATCAAGTTCATCCTCCAGGATGAGTTCGACGACTGGCGCGACGGCGAGATGCTGCTGCAGTCACTCATCGACACTCCCGAGGAGGCCGACCGGGCCGCCGCCCACCAGGCGCGGCTCGAGAAGATAATGGTCGAGGCCGGTGGCATCACCGGTCCCGGGAGCATCGGTTTCCAGTGACCGATCCGACACAAGGAGACACCCAATGAGGAAATTCATGCCGGCGAGCGAACTCGCCCGTGATGAGCGGTTCAGCCAGATCACCCAGCGTGACCGCATGGCGGACGGCCGCAGCACCGTGGTGCTCAACAACGACCAGAACCGCCGCAGCAACAACCGTCTCACCCCGCAGCGCGGCGACGCCAGCGAGGCGGCGCGCGCACTGATGCACGGCATCTTCGTGGGCGAGATCCAGGCGCTCGAGGGCGCCGGCCGCACCTGCTGGGACTTCACCACCGGCGAGGAGGCTCCCTTCGCGCTGAAGCTCGACATGGCGCGCCAGGCGTGGGACGAGGCACGCCACGTGGAGATCAGCTGCAAGCTCAGCGACTGGATGGGCGCAGAAATCGGCCAGTACGCCGAGAACACGGTGCTCTTCGAGGCTGCCTGCTCGGATGACCCGGTCCTGCGCCTCGCCGGCGTGAACCGTGCGCTCGAGGGTCTCGCGATCGACGTGTTCACCACCATGAAGGAGTTCGGCGAGATCGCCGGGGACCCGTACCTGGAGTTCTGCGAGGACTGGATGCTCGCCGACGAGGTCACCCACGTGAAGATGGGCTCGGACTGGCTGCGCAAGGTCACCGAGAACGACCCGGAGCGCCGCAAGAAGGCTCTCGAGTTCCAGAACATCGTCGACAAGATGTTCAGCTACGGCGGCAGCCGCAGCGAGTCTGACGAGTCCAGTCTCATGATCGCCCGCCGTTTCCGTGAGCTCGCCGGTTTCACCGACACCGAGGTCGACTACATCGCAGAGGTCAGCATGCAGGCGCTGAACGAGCGCAAGGCGCAGATCGCCGAGCGCCAGGCCGCGGTCGCCTCCAAGAACTAGCCGCCCGATGGCCATCACCGTCTCGCCGGAGACGTTCGACTTCGTCTCGTTCGATGCGGCGTACATCGCCCGCATCGCCCAGCACGTGGCCGAGCAGCTCGGTGTCTCCGACATCGACTTCGCGATCGAGATCGACGAGACGAGCGCCCTGAACCGGATCGGCACCGACACATCCGGCACACCGGTGCAGATCACGGTCCACAGCGGTGCGTTCGAGGACAAGCGTCGTCCGCGCCAGCAGAGCGAGGTCGACACCACCCTCTCGATCGCACGGTGCATGCTGCGCGCTCGCGACCGCGTGCGCGGGGGCTTCGCGGACGCACCCGCCGAGAAGGACCTCACCCTGCCGCAGGCAGCCGCATGGGACACGTGGATCATCGCCCGGCTCGCCCGGCTCGACATGCCCGTGAACAAACAGGCATGGCAGTACAACTGGCGCAACCGCCACGGTTTCAACGACCGTGCGGACGCGGCGTTCGAGCGCATGTGGCAGGCCGAGTCCATGGACTGGTCCCAGCTCTGCGCCGCCAGTGACGCGGCGCGCAGCATCAGCGCCTGAACCAACGGCCGTGGGACGCGAGGTCAACCAGAGGACATTCCGCGTCAACGGAGCCGACCTTGCCGTGCGGGAGGCCGGTGACACCGGTGCACCGCTCGTCGTCCTGGCCCACGGCTTCCCCGAGACCGCACACAGCTGGCGTCACCAGATGGTCCCGCTCGCAGAGGCCGGATGGCACGTGGTCGCGCCCGACCAGCGCGGATACGGCCGCAGCTCCGCACCGCGCGAGGTCGGCGCGTACGGCACCGATGAGCTGAGTGCCGACCTTCTCGGGCTGGCCGAGGCGCTCGGTCACGAACGGGCCGTCTACGTGGGCCATGACTGGGGAGCACTGCTCCTGTGGGACCTGTGCCGTGTGCACCCCGGGCGCGTCATCGCAGGCGTGGCGGCGAGCGTGGCGTTCGCCGACTGGCCGGCCCCGCCGCTCGACATCATGGCGAAGCGCTACGG
>SXYT01000154.1 GCA_005788205.1 Actinomycetota bacterium
GCCACGCCGTGCGAGAGGAGTGCGTGGAAGACCCGCGCGTACAGGGCCTCGTCCGTGGTCTTCGCCTCGGCGAAATTCCGCGGCTCCCTGTCCAGGGCCTCTCCGAAGTGCATCCCGACGAGCGTGCCGACCACCGGGAACATCGCCGGCACGCCGTGCGAGGCGAACGCATCACGGAGCAGCGCGGAGAGCCGTCGCGCGCGGGCGAGCAGCTCGATGTACAGGTCATCGGTCAACTCGTCCAGTGCGGCGAGGCCGGCTGCCGTGGCGAGAGGGTTGCCCGCGAGCGTGCCGGCGTGGAAGACCGCTCCGAGCGGGGAGAGATTCTCCATGACGTCGCGGCGCCCGCCGACGGCGCCGATGGGCAGCCCGCCACCGATCACCTTGCCGAAGCAGGTGAGGTCGGCACGCACGTCGTACTTCGCCTGCGCGCCGCCGCGCGCCACGCGGAACCCGGTGATGACCTCGTCGAACACGAGCAGGGCACCGACACGGTCGCACTCCGCGCGGAGGCCCTCCAGGAATCCCGGTGCCGGTGCGACGACACCCATGTTGGCGGCGACGGGTTCCACGAACACCGCGGCAACGTCACCGTCGAGAACGGGAACCTCGTTGTACGGCAGCACCCAAGTGTTCGCCACCGCCTCCTCGGGGACGCCCGCAGTCCCGGGGAGCCCGAGGGTTGCCAGGCCACTGCCGCCGGCCGCGAGCAGGGCATCGGTTGCACCGTGGAAGTTGCCGTGGAACGTGACGATGCGCTTGCGCCCGGTGACTCCGCGGGAGAGGCGCACCGCGGTGCTCGTTGCCTCTGTGCCGCTGTTCATGAACCTCACGCGCTCGCACGACGGGACGCGCTCGCGGATCGCCTCGGCCAGTTTCATCTCGCGTGGCGTCGGGGCCCCGTACGAGGTGCCGTCACCGGCCGCCGCGCGGATCGCCTCGGTGACCTTCGGGTGGGCGTGACCGAGGATGATCGCACCGTAGCTCTGGACCAGGTCGATCAGTTCGTGGCCCTCCACGTCCCACACGCGCGCACCCTCCGCGCGCGACACCACGTACGGACGGCCGCCGACGGATCGGAAGGCCCTGATGGAGGAATTCACCCCGCCGGGGATGGCGAGCGCGGAACGCTCGAAGACCGCGTCGTTCGACGGCATGCCGAGGCCACGGCAGACCGTGGCGGTGCAGCCCGCCTCGGCGCACGACGACGCATCACAGAAGGGAATCGAGCCGCCCATGGTCGTCAGCCTGTCGGTTGCTCGGCGAACCAGCGGGCGAAGTACGTGAGGATGATGTCGGCACCGGCGCGCTTCACGGCGGTCAGTTGCTCCATGGCGACGGCGTCGTGGTCGATCCACCCGTTCGCGGCGGCGGCCTTGATCATCGAGTACTCGCCGCTCACGTGGTACGCGGCAACGGGAAGGTCCGTCGCGGCCCGCACCTGCGAGATGACGTCGAGATACGTGACGGCGGGTTTCACCATCACGATGTCCGCACCCTGCTCGATGTCCTCGCGCACCTCGCGCAGGCTCTCGCGGGCGTTGCGCCAGTCCTGCTGGTACCCCTTGCGGTCCCCGCCACCCGTGATCTGCACGTCAACTGCGTCCCGGAACGGGCCGTAGAGGCCCGATGCATACTTCGCCGAGTACGCCATGATCGCCGTGCCGGTGTGGCCGGCGGCATCGAGCGCTGCCCGGATCGCACCCACCTGGCCGTCCATCATCCCGCTGGGAGCGACCACGTGCGCACCCGCGTCGGCCTGGGCCACCGCGGCACGGCAGTAGACGTCGAGGGTGAGGTCGTTGTCCACGTCGCCCGTCGCGTCGAGAATCCCGCAGTGCCCGTGCGACGTGTACTCGTCCACGCACAGGTCGGCCATCAGGACCATCGAGTCGCCGACCTCGGCGCGCAGGCGCGCCAGGGCGACCTGCGCGATTCCCGCGGGGTCGTGTGCGCCGCTCCCCGTCTCGTCCTTCGTGGCCGGCACCCCGAACAGGATCACGCCGCGCACGCCGAGCCGCGCGAGATCAGCGACCTCCCGCGAGAGCGAGTCGAGCGAGTGCTGGACGACGCCGGGCAGTGACGCGATCGGCTGGGGCGAGGTGATGCCCTCCCTCACGAAGAGCGGGGCAACAAGATCACTCGTGTGGAGCCGCGTCTCCGCGACGAGGTCCCGCATCGCGGCACTGGAGCGCAACCGGCGGGGCCGGGAACGGGGGAAAGTCACGCCCCGATGCTATTGGCGGCGGCCTGAATCAACGCCTCGAGCGTCTGCTCCCCTGCCGTGACGGTGACCGGTATGCCGAGTCTCTCCGCCGCCTTTGTGGTCGACGGGCCGATGCTGACCACAACGGGGGGTGCGGAAGTGCCGAAGGCGTCGTGCCAGGCACCGGCCGCGCTTCCGGACGCCAGGAGGAGCACGTCGGCCGCGAGTGCGGGGAGCATCATCTCGCGCGTCGGACGGAGATGGGTGGTGCGGTACGCGACGACCCTCGTCACCTGCCATCCCTTCTCCGTGAGCGCCACCGACAGTTCGTCGTCCGCGAGGTTCCCCTGCACGAGGAGCACACGTCCCGAGCCGGCCGGGAACATTCCCGCGAGCACGGATGCGCGCGCGGGTTCGGCGACCATCGCGACTGTGGTCCCGAGCGAGTTCGCGGTTGCACCACCGACCGCAGCGAGCAACGGGAACGACCCCGTGTCGCCGGCGGCCATCGCGGCAGCCACGAACGGCGCCACACGGTCTGCACCGTTCGTCGAGGTGACCAGAACCCAGTCGAACTCGTGGATGCGCTGCAGCACCTCGTCGCGGGCACGACCCTCGTCATCCGGTTCCTCGATCGCGATGAGCGGCACCTCGACGACACGCGCACCGCGCGCCTCGAGGAGCGTCCTCAACGATGCATTCTGCTCCGTGGACCTCGTGATGACGACGGAACGTCCGCTGAGGGGCTCGGTCACCCGCCGCTCCCGGCCAGCAGACGGCGGCACTCCACCGCGGTCGCCGTTCCGACGATGCGGTGGTCGTCGGTGCTGCCGACGGACCCCGTCACCTGCACGCTGTCTGTCCCGTCGGACAGGAACGCCCGGAAGACACCGTCAGGCGACATGTGCGCACCGACAGGGAGAGAGCACCCCGCCCCCAGTTCGGCGAGGAATGCACGCTCCGTCTCGACGGCGCGCCTCGTCGGTGCGTGATCGACCGCCGCCAGGGCGGTGAGCACCCGCTCGTCACCGGTTCGCGCCTCCGCGGCCACGCATCCCTGCCCGACCATCGGCACGGCGGTGTCCACATCGAGGACCTCGGCGATGAGGTCGGCCAGCCCGAGGATCTCGAGAGCCGCCCTCGCCATCACGATGGAGCCGCCGTCGGGCACCCGGGAGAGGCGTGTCTGGATGTTCCCGCGCAGCTCCTCGAAACGGAGGTCCGGCCTGACGAGCGCGAGCTGGGCGCGGCGGCGAACCGAGCCGGTGGCCACGGTCGCGCCCTGCGCGAGCTGCGCAAGGGTGAGGCCCACGAGCACGTCCTCGGGCGAACGGCGCTGTGCGAACGCGCCGATGACGAGTCCGTCAGCCTGCCCCGACGGGAGGTCTTTCGCGCTGTGCACAGCCACGTCAGCCCGTCCGTCGAGGACCGCACGCTGCACCTCCTTCACGAAGATGCCCTGACCGCCCATCTGGTGGAGCGGCGTGGACTGGTTGGCGTCGCCCTGCGTCTCGACGAGCACGTACTCGACCGCGGCACCCGATGCGGCGGTGACAGCCGCACCGACAGCTTCTGCCTGGGCGCGCGCCTGGGCGCTTCCTCGTGTCGCGATCCGGATGACGGTCATAGGTCGGTTCAGTGCAGGTTAAACAAGTCGCGCACTGCCGCTGACAGACGCTCACCCTGCGGGGTGCCGGCCGCCTCGCGGAGCCCCACCGATGGATTGTGGAGCATCTTGGCCACGATCGACCTCGTGACCATCTCGATGACCTCGCGCTCCTCCTCACCCATCTGGGAGAGCCGGCCGGAGAACCTGGCGAGCTCGGCCACCCTGGTCTCCTCGAACGCCTCGCGCAACTGGGCCACGAGCGGGGCGGCCTGGCGCTGGGCCGAGTCGAGGACGAAGCGCTCGACCTCTTCCTCGATGATCAGGCGGACCTGGCTGACCTCTGCCGTGCGGGCGGAGAGCCCGCGCGCAGCCCATTCCTTCAGGTGGTCGAGGTCACGGAGTGTCACGCCGTCGATGCCGGCCACGGAGGATTCCACGTCGCGCGGCAGGGCGATGTCGACGACGAGGAGCGGCGACGTGGCATCCCTGCGCGCGGCGGCGACCGTTGCGTGCGTCAGGACGACGTCACCGGCGCCCGTGCAGGACACGATCACGTCCGCGGACGCCACCTCGTCCGCGAGGCCGGAGAACGGTGCGACACGGGCACCCACCCTGTCGGCAAGTGCGCCACCGCGGCCCTCGGAGCGGTTGACGACCACGGACCGCGCCCCGGCGCGGGCCAGTGCCGTGGCGACCCCTTCCCCCATCTCGCCCGCGCCGATGACGAGCACACGGGCATCAGAGAGCGAACCGATGAGCTCCTCGGCCATCTCCACTGCGGCGTGCGAGACGGACGCGGTCGAACGGCTGATGCCGGTCTCCGTGCGGGCACGCTTGCCGACCTCCAGGGCGTAGCGGAACAGCAGGTTCAGCGAGCTCCGCGAGACACCCTGAGCCATTGCGGACTCCCACGCGTCACGCACCTGGCCGATGATCTCGGACTCGCCGATGACCGCAGAGTCGAGGCCGCTGGCAACCTCGAAGAGATGCGCGACTGCAGCATCGTCGTGCTGACTGAAGAGATGAGGGGTGACGTCCTCCCCGGGGAGCCCGCTCACCTCGCAGAAGAAATCACGGATGTCGTCGTACGCGCCGTGGAAACGCTCGACGGCGGCGTAGACCTCGGTCCGGTTGCACGTGGAGAGCACCACGACCTCGCGGATGTCGTCCCGCACGCCGAGATTGTGGAGGGCCTTCGGCAGCGCGGAGTCCGCGACCGTCATCTTCTCGAGCAGGGTCACCGGTGCGGTGCGGTGGTTGATCCCGATGACGACGATGGACACGATGGAACCCTACGCACTCACCGGGGTGCTCTGCCCGCCCTGGGAGTCCCCACGGGTGTCGGACCTGCACTGCTCGTAGTAGCTGAGGATCTGCAGCTCGAGCGCGAGGTCGACCTTGCGGACGTTCACGCCCTTCGGAACGGCGAGCACCGCGGGGGCGAAATTGAGGATGGAGCCGATGCCGGCCCTCACGAGAGCCTCGGCTGCCTCCTGGGCGTGCGGCGCCGGGGTGGCGATGATCCCGATGCTGACGCCCTTCGACTGCGCGATCTGCTGCAGGTCGTCCGCATGACGGACCCTCACGCCGCCGACGACGGTCCCGATCTTCGACTCGTCCTTGTCGACGATCCCGACGATGTGGAACCCGCGCTCGGTGATCCCCGCGTAGTTCGCGAGTGCCTGCCCGAGATTGCCTGCCCCGACGATGATGACCGGCCATGACTGGTTCAGACCGAGTTCGCGCTGGATCTGGTACAGGAGGTACTGGACGTCGTACCCGACGCCGCGCGTTCCGTAGGTGCCGAGGTAGGAGAGGTCCTTGCGCACCTTTGCCGCGTTGACACCCGCAAGCTCGGCCAGTTGTTCGCTCGAGATCTGCGTCGTTCCCTCTCCGACGAGGTCGGAGAGGATGCGCAGGTACACGGGGAGCCGGCCGACGGCGGCTTCTGGGATTCGGCGGCGGGGGGAGTCCGTCATATGAGAACCCAACGCTATTGGGTCGGGCACCGAACGGTGAACTCCGTGGGGGCACGCCTAGCCTTCAGCCCCGTGACATTGAACACCGCCCTCGCTGCGGTCTCCGGTCTGGTGTCCCTGGCCTTCGGGCTGGCCACACTCGACCGCTGGACCAGACGGCGGCGGCCCCACGAACTCGCCTGGACGGTGGCGATGGCGCTCTTCTTCGTCGCCGCGATGAGCCTCTGGTGGGCAGAGGCACGGGGCTGGAGCGCGTCGTCCTTCCGGATGTTCTTCGCGTTCGGGGCCGTCATCAACGTCCCCTGGCTCGCACTGGGCACCGTCTACCTGCTCGCCGGGCGGCGGGCAGGCGACGCGGTCATGCGGGTGCTGCTCGTCTTCTCCGGTTTCGCGCTCGGTGCAGTGGTCATGGCGCCCGTCAGCGGCGTCATCGAACCCGATGTCCTGCCCACCGGCAAGGAGCACTTCGGGGCGCTCCCGCGCGTGCTGGCGGCGGTCGGGTCCTCGGTGCCCGCCGTGGTGATCTTTGCCGGGGCCGCATGGTCGGCCTGGCGCGTCGTCCGCGGCGCGAACCCCGCACTCACGTCGGCCGCTGTCCGCAACGTGACGTCAGCCGGGCGACTTGCGCTCGGCAACATCCTCATCGCCGCGGGGGCCGCGATCCTCTCGGCCAGCGGGACGTTCGCGGGCAGGCTGGGCGCGGACACCTCTTTCGCGGTGACACTCTCGGGCGGGATCAGCGTGCTCTTCGCCGGCTTCCTCGTGGCAAGCAACGCCACGTCGCCCCACAGAGCGCCTCAGCGCAGCGAGTAGCGCTGCAGTTTCCCCGTCATGTTGCGGGGGACCTGCTGCACGAAGAGGACCTTGACCGGACACTTGTAGCGGGCGAGATGGCGACGGCAGTGGTCAACGACTGCGTCCTCGTCCAGGTGCATGCCGGGACGGAGCACCACGTACGCCCTGACCGCCTCTCCCGTGTGCGGGTGCGCCGTGCCGATGACAGCAGCATCGGTGATGTCGGGGTGCATCGTGAGCACCTCCTCGACCTCGGCCGGGTAGACGTTGAACCCGGAAACGATGATGAGGTCCTTCGCGCGGTCGACCATGAAGATGTGCCCGTTCTCGTCCGCCACCGCGATGTCGCCGGTGCGCAGCCACCCTTCCGCCGACAGCACGCGTGCCGTCGCCTCCGGGTCGTTGAGGTAGCCGGCGAAGACGTTCGGTCCGCGCACCCAGATCTCCCCGCTGTCGCCGACGTATGCGTCATCGCCGCTCTCGTCCACGATGCGAACCTCCACGCCCGCGAGAGGTCGGCCGATGGAGCCCGGGGTGAACGGCATGTCGATGGAGGTCGTGACCACGGGTGATGCCTCGGTGAGGCCGTACCCCTCCAGCACCTGCAGGCCGAACCGTGCGCTCAGCGAGTGGATGACCTGTTCCGGGAGTTTCGCAGCCCCGGACAGGGCGAGCCTGACGGAGGCGAATGCATCGGCAGGGACGTCGATCAGTTGGCTGAGCGCCATCCACATGCTCGGGGCGCCGAGCATCACCGTGATGCCGCGTTCCTTGATCGTCTCGATGGCGCTCACGGGGTCGAACCGCTGCACGAGCACGATGGCCGCGCCCGCCGCGAGCGTGTTGCACAGCATCACGTTCAGGCCGAAGATGTGGTACATCGGCAGCACCCCGAACGTGACGTCAGCAGACGACATGTGCTCCACGACGGTGGTCTGCTCGATGTTCGAGAGCAGGTTCCCGTGCGTGAGCACCGCAGCCTTCGGCGAGCCGGCGGTGCCGCTGGTGAAGATGTACGCCGCCGGGGCGGACGGCTCGACGTCCACGGGTCCGGCCGCGAGGTCACTCGAGAACACCTCGTCGAGCGTGCGTGCACCCTCGATGCCGTGGCCCTCCGTCGCCATCACGGCACGCACGCCGCGGCGCGTGTCGCCCGTGACCTGCGACCAGGTGGCGAGCGCGGCCGGCTCCAGCACCACGACTGCCGGCTGCACCACGAGCAGTTCCTTCTCGATCTCGGGTGCGGGGCTGGTGGGGTTCAGAGGCGCGACGACGGCACCCACGCCGACCGCGGCGAGATAGGAGATGACGAAGTACGGGGTGTTGCTGCACATGAGCGCCACGCACTCACCCGGCTGGAGCCCGATCGAGACGAGCTCGGCCCGCAGGGCCGCGACCTGGCGGCGGAGGTCCCCGTACGTGGTCACGCGACCGTGACTGATGAGAGCGGTGCTGTCCGCGGGATGCCCGTCGATGATGCGAGCGAGATTCACGGCCGGCCCCTGCAGATCAAAGGAGTAGAAGGTTGACGATCCCCGCGGCGAGGATTGCACCCAGGAGCAGGGCGATCGTCAGTGTGGTCGCGGGGCGCATTCCGTCAGCCTAGTGAGCCACCGGGACGCAGAGTGACAGAGGTCGGTGCCGGCCCGTCGCTCTTGTAGAGGTGCACCGCATCACCGGCCTGCAGACGGAGTGCGGACGCGGCCGAGCCCCTGTCGACCGCGAGCGCAATCATCCCGTACGAATCGATCACGGCACCGATCGCGCCCTCGGCAAGAGCAGCGAAGTGGGACTCCACCCGGATGCTGCGCACGTCGTCCCCCACCACTGCTCGCATCACGGGACCGATCGACGCAATATCGGCAGGACCGATGTTCAGCTGGCAGTTGCCGTAATGGTCGACCCACGTGACCTCGCACCGCAGTCCCTCGCCGTATGACGGGTGCGTCTCGGGTGACGACAGCGGTACGAGCCCCGGCATCAACAGCGCACTGTCGATCTCCTCGCCGACCTCCTCGATTGCTCCCCCGTTGCAGAGGTGCGCAGCAACCGGGGCGAACACGTCGCGGCCGGCGAACGTGACACCGGGTGCCTCGAGGTGGAGTTCCGTGTTGGTCAGGACGAATGCCCGCTCCGCACCGCCCGCCATCGCGGCAGCCGGCGGGAGGAGCCCGTTGTCAGGACCCACGAGCACGCCGTTGCCGCCTGCCACCTCGATCGCCACCGACCGCCGCGACGACCCGACTCCCGGGTCCACGACGGCGACGATCACACCCGCCGGCACGTACTGGATCGCGCGCGCGAGCGCGAGAGAACCCCACCGCACGTCGAAGGGCGGCACGCCGTGCGTGATGTCGGTGATGCGCACGTGCGGCGCAAGATCCGTGATCACGCTCTTCAGCACACCGACGAACTCGTCATCGAGCCCGTAGTCAGTGAGGAGAGCAACATGTGTGCGCATGAGGTTCACGATAAGGCTGCGGGGAACCCAACGGGAGAAAACGAAAGGACCGGTGCCAACCCCCCGACGGCACCGGCCCTTTCGGCGCTGCTCATTTCTGAGCGCGACTCCCGGCGGCAGTTTCCCGCCTCCGGTGACCTGGGTCACAGAATACATACCGCGGGACGCGGCACAAAACCAGGGGGCGGTTTTATTGCCGCTCCTGCGGCCCCCCTATTTGCCCATCTCGGCACTGCGGGCCGCCGCCGCCCGCACGGCCTTGTGAACCATCGCACGAAGCCCGTCGTTCTCGAACACGGAGAGACCGGCGAAAGTGGTGCCGTTGGGCGATGTCACCTTCTCACGCAGGGCCGCGGGCGAGTCCGGAGACGAGGCAAGCAGGACGCCGGCCCCCTTGAACAGCTGGCGCACGAGAGCGTCGGCGACATCGGCGGGGAGACCCTCGTCGATGGCAGCGGCAAGGAGACACTCGGCGACGAGGAAGAGATAGCCGGGTCCGGATCCTGCGACGGCAGTGACGGCATCCATCTGCGACTCCGGGACGCGCACCACCAACCCGACCGCGGAGAGCACCCGCTCGGCCCACGCCAGGTCATCCTCCGTGCACACGTTGCTCCCCGTGATCGCAGTGACGCCCTCGCGGACGAGAGCAGGAGTGTTCGGCATCGCGCGCACCACCGCGCACGACGGGCCGGCAGCTGACTGGAGAGTCGCCGCGCTGATGCCGGCCGCGATCGACAGCGCGCGGGGAATGCCGAGTGCGGCCGCCTGGGCACACACCGCGGCGGCATCACCGGGCTTCACTGCGATCACGGCACCGCCGCCCGCGACAGGCGCCTCGCTCGTGCGCACCCCGAAGTCCCGCTCCAGGCCGGCACGTTTCCCCGCGTCCAGTTCGACGACCACGATGCCGGCAGGATTCCACCCGGCGGCCACGAGCCCACCGAGAAGGGCCGAGCCCATGTTCCCGCCGCCGACGAGGACGATCTCATTTGTCGCACCTGCCATGGGACGAGACTAACGGCGGGCCCGCCTCCGGGGAGAGGGCATTGCGCCCTGCTCAGTCGGCGAAGCGGCTGGCGAACCCGATGCGGATGATCGACGGGAACACCTGCTCGACGGTCGAGTAGAGCGTGCCGATGATGCGGTCGACCTCCTCCTCGGTGACCGCGGGGATCGGCAGCTCGCCGCGGAGAAACACCGCATCCTCGATGCCGATCGAGAAGTGGGCGCCGACGAGGCGTTCGTTGCGGCGCAGCAGGTTCTCCCACAGCACGTCCCCGTTCTCCTCAGGGTGGGGCATCACGTAGGTCTCGTAGCGGAGCGTGCGCTGGCCGAGAGTCATCCACACGGTCGTGTACTCCTTCTCCACGCCCCGCATGCGCACGTACCACCTGTGCTCGTTCGCCTCCCCGCGGTCGATTGCGAGGATGATGTCGTCCCGCGACGCAAAGCCGGCCAGCCACTCGCTGATGCGGCGGTCGAGGAGTTCTATCTCCGGGTTGCCGTACAGCTCGCTCACGGCGTTCCTACTTGCAGACGACGCGGTCGCGGGCGGCGAGGTCCGCGTAGACGCGGCGAAGCCTGGCGGCGGCGAACGACCATGTGTAGCCGCGGGCGCGCTCCGCCGCGGCTGCGGACATCGCGGCGGCGAAGCCGGCGTCAGTGACGATCCGGCCGATGTGCGAGGCGAACACGTCGGGGCGGCGGTCCGGCACGAGGAACCCCGTGCGCCCGTGTTCCACGATCGTGAGAAGGCCACCGACGGCATTCGCCACCACCGGCGTGCCGCACGCGGCTGCCTCGAGCGCGACCAGGCCGAAACTCTCGCTGCGGCTCGGCACCAGCACGACGTCGGCGGCGCGGTAGTAGGTGGAGAGGATGTGGTGGGGCTGGGGCTCCACGAACCGCACCTGGTGACCGACACCGAGCTCATCGATGAGCGCATGGACGCGCGCGAGCTCGCTCTCGCCTTCCTCGCCCGAGGCACCGCCGACAATGAGAAGAATCGCGTCGCTGCGGCCCAGCTCGGCGAGCGACTGGACGGCAACATCGACACCCTTCAACGGCTGGATGCGGCCGACAAAGAGAAGCACGGGCCCGTCGGCGAGCCCGAGTGCGTGGCGCGCCCCGCCCTTGTCGCCCGGTGCGAAGAAAGCGTGCTCGACACCCGGTGAGACGATCTCGATGTTGCCCGGCGGGTTGCCGTACAGATCGACGAACTGGCGCTCCTCCTCGGTGCAGGACACACAGATCGCGTCGCTGCAGCCGATGATCTCGGCCTCCGCCTTCTCCCTCTGCGTGCTCTCCGGGTCGCCACCGAGGGCCTTCACCCGGGCGAACGTGTGGAAGGTGCTCACGAGGGGGACATCCAGTTCGTGCTTGATGGAGTGGCCGCTGACGCCCGACAGCCAGTAGTTGGCATGCACCGCATCGGTGCCGCCGGCGCGCTGGATGTGGTCGATGACGCGGTCGGTGAACTCGGGGATGATCCCGGGCAGGTCGGCCTTCGGCATGTCGACATCACCGGCGCGGACATGGACGATGCGGTGGTTCGGCTCGACCAGCACCTCGGCGGGCAGGTCATCGCGCCAGGCGCGGGTGTAGGTGGTGCAGTCCACTCCGGCATGCGCCATGGCGGACACGAGTTCGCGCACGTACACGTTCATGCCGCCGCCGTCGCCCACGCCCGGCTGGGCGAGGGGCGAGGTGTGGAGGGAGAGGACCGCTACTCGATGCACGCGGTTGTCAACCTATCCAGCGGAGACAGGATTCCCGTCTGCCGGGCCACCGGCCTGCTGTTCGTTCGCCGAGACGAAGGTGCGGTACACCGAGAGAAGGCTCTGGCGCTGCTCGGCGGTGAGCTTCTCGTCGTTCATGATCGCCTCGGGCACGGAGCTCGCGGCGGGTGGCGTGCCGTCCAGGATCCCGGCGCGCACGTACAGGCTCTCGGCGGATATCTCGAGGGCGCGGGCGATCTGCTGGAGGATCTCCGCGGACGGCCTGCGGATCCCGCGCTCGATCTGGCTGAGGTACGGGTTCGACACGCCGGCCGCGCGCGCGAGGTCGCGGATGCTCTGCTGGGCGTTCTCGCGCTGCTGGCGGATGAACTCCCCCACGTCGTGGAGGCGGTCTGCAGGGTTGCGCGGCATCAGGACTTCTTGTCGCCCGGTGCGTCGCCGACGACAGCCCCCGCACCGCCCGCCTCGCGGACACGGCGCACGACCTCGGCGGTGAGCGCGTCGATGCGCTCGAACATCTCGTGGCGCTGGCGGCTGCATTCCCGCTCGAACATCCCGAGCGCATCGGAGAGCGCGGAGATCGAACGGTCGTCCAGCGTGTCCATGTTCTCGAAGCCGTGCGAGTCGCACAGCTCGTCGAGCTGCTGGAGGAGCGGGTGGTCGGTCGGCACCTCGGTCTCCCTCGGGGGACGGGCACTCCCCCCGCCGTGCTGCTGGCCGAACACCTCGGCAAGACGGTCCGCGAGCGGCACCACCGGTGCGTCTGCGCCGCTCGCCCGCCGGCGCTCCTCGTCGGAGACGAGGTCAAGGCGTCCCTGGGCCAGGCGGCGCACGAAGGAGACGATGTCCTCCTCGCGCTGCAGCGCCGTGCGCTCGGCGCGGATCCCCGCGAGCGTCTGGTTGTCCTCGGCCATCACGTCCCTCCGCTGACTGGCGGCAGCACCGCCACCTCATCTTTGTCGGACACGGGATGGTCGAGGGGGACTTCCTCGCCGTTCACCCACACCTTGCTGGTCGCCAGCACATCGGCAAACCCGGACCCGAACCGAGCTGCGGCGGAAACGAGCACATCCGAGACCGTCGCGCCCGCCACCTCCACCGATGACATCCCGGCCGCCTCCCGGGCGGCGGCGAAGAGTCGGAGCACTGCCACCGGCGAAGCGTACCCGTGGGTCACTCGATGGTGATCCCGGCGGGGTCCGCGTCGAACCTGCCGATGACCGTGAAGCCGGCGTCGACGAGGGCCGGCACTGCGGCACGGTCGACAGCGGCGAGCAGCCCGCCCGACGTCTGGGGATCCATGCAGAGCGCAACCGACGCTTCGTCGGCGTGCACGGTGATGTAGCCCTCCACATAGGAACGGTTGCGGGGGTCACCGCCCGTGCGTGTGCCGGCTTCCGCGATGCGCCGTGCACCGTCGTACGCGGGCAGTGCAGTGGTGTCGACCGTGAGGTGCACCGACGACCTGTCGGCCATCTCCCACCCGTGCCCGGCGAGCCCGTATCCGGTCACGTCGGTGACCGCGTGCACCGCGTCACCTGCGGAGCGCAGCACCTCCGCGGCGGCACGGTTGATGCGGCGCATCCCCGCGATGGCGCCCATCTTCTCGGTGTCGGTCCCTGCCGCGGTGACGAGCCCCGTGCCGAGGGGCTTCGACAGCACCGCGATGTCGCCGGGGCGGGCGCCGGCCTTGCGAAAGACCCTCCGCGGGTCCACGATGCCCTGGACCGCGAGGCCGAACACGGGCTCGGGGTTGCGGATGGTGTGCCCGCCGGCCACTGTCCCGCCGGCCTCTGCCACCACCTCGGACGCCGCGGCGAAGATCTCCGTGATGACGCGGCGCGGGAGGTCCTCCGGGAAGGCGGCGATGTTCACCGCGAGCACCACCCTCCCGCCCATGGCGAACACGTCACTGCACGCGTTCGCCGCAGCGATCGCACCGAAGTCGGCGGGGTCATCCACGAGAGGGGGGAAGAAATCGGTGGTGCTGACGAGAGCGAGGTCGTCCGTCAGGCGGTACACAGCTGCGTCGTCGAACGGTGCGAGACCCACGAGCAGTGACGGGTCCAGCCCGGGCGGCAGGCCGTCGACGAGGTCCGCGAGCAGTGACGCGCCCCACTTGGCCGCGCACCCGCCGCAGGACGTCCATTCGGTGAGCCTGATGACCCCTGTCGCGTCACGATGCGCTCCCTCGCCGTTCATGCGCGCACGGTACTAGTTTCGCTCCCGTGACGGCACAACGGGATGATGCAGGCAGACCGCCGTCGGTGGACGCCCTCGCACGGCGGCTCGCGGAGAGTCACCCACTTCCTCATGCGGTCCTCGTCGACTGTGCACGGCGCGCGATCGCCTCCGGTGTGCCGGAACCCGGGGAGGAGGCCGGACGTCTCGCGGTGTTGTTCTCCCGGTCGCTCGTCGGTGACGTCATCAATGCGACCGGTGTTCTCCTGCACACGAATCTCGGACGGGCGCCGTTGCCGCTGCGCACGAGCGGACGGGCGACGAACCTCGAGTTCGACGCTGAATCCGGGGCCCGCGGCTCGCGCCACACGGCGGTGTCGTCGCTCGTGTCGGTGCTGACTGGCGCGGAGGCCGCCGTGGTCGTCAACAACAACGCGGCCGCGGTGATGCTCGTGCTCGCCGCGCTCGCGTCAGGGCGCGGTGTCGCGGTGTCGCGTGGCGAGAGCGTGGAGATCGGCGGCGGGTTCCGCATCCCCGACGTGATGGAACAGTCGGGTGCGCAGCTCGTTGATGTCGGCACCACCAACCGCACGCGCCTCTCTGACTACGAGAAGGCCGTTGCCTCGACCCGCCACGACATAGCCCTCGTCATGAAGATCCACCCGTCGAACTTCTCTGTCGAGGGCTTCGTGTCCTCGGTGCCCGTCGCGGAACTAGCCGGGGTCGGGGTGCCGGTGGTGGCCGACATCGGGTCCGGGCTGCTCGACAGCACCTGCCCGTGGCTCCACGGCAGGATGCCCGCCGTTCCGCAGTTCCTCGCGGCGGAACCGGCGGCGCGCCAGGCGCTCGCCGACGGTGCGGGCCTCGTGACCTTCAGCGGCGACAAGCTGCTCGGCGGCCCGCAGTGCGGGATCATCGCCGGACGTGCCGATCTCGTCGCGGCGTGTGCGTCGCACCCGCTCATGCGCGCCCTGCGCCCGGGTGGCCACACACTGCAGCTCCTGCAGTCCGCGCTGATGTCGTTCGCTGACCGCACAGTGTGCGATGACATCCCGTTCTGGCGGATGCTCTCCGTCCCCGTCGACGAGTTGCGTGCACGCGCGCTTGCCGTCGTCAAGACAGCGGGAAGAGGGTCCGTGACCGACACGACCGCGCTCGTCGGTGCCGGGTCGGCACCGGGCACGTCGCTCCCCTCCGTCGCGGTCGCGTTGGACGGCGACGTCACCGCGCGCCTCCGCGCCTTGCCGGTGCCGGTGGTGGCCCGCGTCGACAGGAACGTGACCCTCCTCGACCTGCGCACGGTCGACCCGGCGGACGACCACGCCGTGGCCGGGGCCGTGCGCACTCTCTGACCCCATGCCCGTCATCGCCACGGCCGGACACGTCGACCACGGGAAATCCTCCCTCGTGCGGGCGATCACGGGGACGGACCCGGACCGCCACGAGGAGGAACAGCGGCGCGGGATGACGATCGACCTCGGCTTCGCGCATGCGACCGCACCGGACGGCACGGTGCTGAGTTTCGTGGATGTGCCGGGCCACGCGGATTTCGTGCGCACGATGATCTCCGGGGTCAGTGCCGTGTCGTGCGTGCTGTTCGTGGTCGACGCCGCGGAGGGCTGGATGCCCCAGTCCGCCGAGCACATGGGCATCGTGAACGCCCTCGGCATCAGGCGGGGGGTCCTCGCCGTCACGAAGTGCGACAAGGTGGACGCAGCCGCGGCGGCAACATGCATCGCGGACGTCACGGCGCGCACCCCGCTGATGCGCTGGGACGCGGTTGTCGCCACCTCCGTCCCGCAGAACCGCGGGATCGACGAACTTGTCACGGCCCTCGCCGTGTCGTCACGGGGCGCCGGGGTGCACACCGACCCCCTCGGGCGCGTGCGCCTCTTCGTGGACCGCTCGTTCTCGCTGCGCGGAGCCGGGACGGTGGTGACCGGCACCCTCGAGGGCGCCCCGCTCTCGGCGGGTGCGACCCTGACCGTGGCCCGCACGGGCGCACGCGTGCGCGTGCGCCAGGTGCAGACGCACGGCAGCAACGTGGAGGAGGCGCAGCCCGGGTCGCGGTGCGCACTGAACCTCCCCGACACCGAGACGGCGTCGATCGAGCGTGGTGACGTGCTCGTGGAGGAGGGTCGCTGGCAGCTGACCGACGTGGTCGACGCACAAGTGGAGATGCTCGACGGTGCCGACGCGGCAGCGAAGGTCACGACGCGCGGCGGGTACGTGCTGCACGTCGGCTCGTCACACCAGGAGGCGCACCTCCGTCTCGCCGCACCGGGTGCACTGCACCCCGGTGACCGCGCGCACGCACGGCTCAGGTTCCGCGTGCCTCTGCCGCTGACCCCCGGGGACAGGTTCGTGCTCCGTGACACCGCATCGGGAACGACAGTCGCGGGCGGCACTGTCGTGGATGTCGCACCGCGGGGAAGCGTGGCATCCGCCGCTGCCGGCGGCTCCGCCGAGCAACGCCTCGCACGGCGGGGCTGGGTGCGCATCGACGAGGCGCACCGCATCACCGGGATGCCGGTCGAAGAGACGGTCCCGGGCTGGTGGGCGTCACCAGCGCACCACGCCGCGGCATCGGAACGGCTCAGCGGGCTGCTCGCGGCCGGCGCCGTGGACCTGGCGTCGCTCACGGAGGTCGACCGCGCGGTCATCACCTTTCTTGATGGCGTCACGGTCGAGCGCGGTGCCGCACGGACGACTGCGCGTGACCCGCTGCTCGACCACCCGTACGTGGCGAGGTTCCGCGATGCACCGCTCGACGGCGGTTCGACCGCGGGTCTCGACCGTGACGTCATCCGCAGGCTCGTGCACGCGGGCATCATCTGTGAGCACGACTCGATCGCATTCCACACCGACGTCCTCGGGTCGTTGCGGCCGGCGCTGGCGGCACTGTGGGCGGACCATCCCGCGGGTTTCCTCATCCGCGACCTCGCCGCCGCGCTCGGCATCTCGCGCAAGTGGGCAGTGCCGCTTGCCGAGTGCCTCGACAGGACGGGGCTCACGAA
>SXYT01000155.1 GCA_005788205.1 Actinomycetota bacterium
AGAAGCAGAAGGAAGGCAAGAAGAAGATGAAGGCGATCGGGCGCGTCGAGGTGCCCGGAGACGTTTTCATCAGCGCACTGAAGCTGGATGACTGATGGCCGAGCAGGCCACGAAGTCGAATCCCTTCCGGTCGCTCCAGCACCGGAACGTGCGGATCTACCTCTTCGGTCTGCTCCTGTCGAACGTGGGCACATGGCTGCAGTTCACCGCCACCTCCCTCCTCATCTACCGCATCAACAACCGCGCGACCGATGCGGGCCTGAACACGATGTTCCAGTTCCTGCCCATGCTCCTTCTCGGGGCCTGGGCGGGAGGGTTCGCTGACAGGCACGACAGGCGCACGGTCACGATCTGGACCCAGTCGGCGCTCGGACTCCAGGCCGTGCTTCTCGCGGCCGCCGACTTCGGCGGGTTCATCTCGCTCCCGGTCGTCTACGGACTGTCGCTGGTGCTCGGCGTGGCCAACGCCGTCGACAACCCGTCCCGACGCGGTCTCGTCACCGAGCTCGTCCAGCCCGGGGACATCCCGAACGCGATGTCGCTGAACACCACGGTGATGACGGGCTCGCGCATCATCGGCCCGGCGCTCGCCGCCGCCCTCATCGGCCCGCTCGGCACGGCGTGGCTCTTCACCATGAACGCAGTCTCCTACCTCGCCGTCCTCGCCTCGCTGCTCCTGCTGCGACGAGACGAGATGGTGCCGTCACCGCCCGCGCCGCGCACCGGCAGGCCGGTGCGCGAGGCGCTCGCCTTCGTGTGGCAGGACAACCACCTGCGCTGGTCGTTCCTCGTGTTCGCCGTCGTCAGCACCTTCGCTTTCAACTACAGCGTGGTGCTCCCGAAACTGTGCGACATGCGCTGGGGGGAGGAGAACGGGTACCCGATCCTGCTCACGATGACGAGTGTCGGGAGCATCTTCGGTGCCCTCGGCACCGCCAGGTTCACGAGCATCACCGTGCGCTGGTACGCACTCCTCGTCGGGATCTGCGGGGTCTCGTGCATCGCGCTCGCCTGGTCACCCACGTTCCTGGTGGCGTGCGCCGTCTGCCTGCCCCTCGGGTTCGGCGGGACCGGGCTGGTCGCGTCCATGACAGGGATCAGCCAGCAGAAGACCTCGCCCGAGATGCGCAGCAGACTGCTCGCCCTGCAGTCGGTGGCGTTCCTCGGCTCCACCCCGATCGGCGGGCCGATCACGGGGTTCATCGGGGACAACGTGGGCATCGAGTGGTCACTCGCCTACGGCGGGATCATCACGCTCGCCGTCCTGCCGTTCCTGAAGAAGGCGGCAATCACGCCGGATCGGAAGCAACAGTGACTCCCGGCGGTTGCACACTCTCATGAGCACATCCGTCTGGTGGGTCCGCAGGGACATCCGTATCGCCGACAACGGCGCGCTGCAGTCGGCGGCTGCACGCGGACCCGTCGTGCCGCTCTTTGTGTGGGAGGACAACCTGTTGCAGTCCGCGGGCGAAATCCGCCGCTCGTTCCTGTTCGAGGCCCTGAACCTTCTTGATGACTCCGTCGGCCGGGCGTTGATCTACCGCGACGGCCCTGCAGTGGAGGCCGTCCCCGAGTTCTGCCGCCTCGTCGGTGCGGACACCGTGCACATCACCGAGGACTTCGCCCCGTGGGGACGGGCACGTGACGCGGCGGTGGAAAGGGCTCTCGCCGCAGACGGCATCACCCTCGTGCGGGCTGACACGCCGTACGTCATCCGGCCGGGCACCGTGCGAAAGGACGACGGAACGCCCCTCAAGGTGTTCACGCCGTTCTACAAGCGGTGGCTGACGCACCAGTGGGCGTCGTTCGGGGACGCGGCCGTCGAATTCGCGGACCATCGCGACCTGTGCGTGGGCTCGCGGCGCCCGGACGGTGGGCAGCCCGCGCCGGGCCGACCCGCAGGTGAGGCCGCCGCCTGGGAACGATTCGACGAGTGGTCGGCCCGCGCGATGGACCGCTACAAGGACGACCGCAACACCCCGTCCGTCGACGGCACGTCGATGATGTCGCCGTACCTCAAGTTCGGCGTCGTCCACCCGCGCCAGTTGCTGTCGCGCCTCGATGCGTCGGCGGGTGCCGAGCACTTTCGTTCCGAGATCGCGTGGCGCGAGTTCTACGCGGATGTGCTGTTCAACCAGCCGCGCACGGCATGGGAGAACCTGCAGCAGAAGATGGATGCGATCAGGGTGGACACTGACGACGCGGCACGGGAACGATTCGCAGTGTTCTGCCGCGGTGAGACCGGGTACCCCATCGTGGATGCGGGCATCAGGCAGATGCTCGGCACCGGGTGGATGCACAACCGCGTGCGAATGATCGTGGCGAGTTTCCTCGTGAAGGACCTGCACCTGCCGTGGCAGTGGGGCGCCCGCTTCTTCATGGAGCACCTCGTGGACGGCGACATCGCATCCAACAACCACGGGTGGCAGTGGACCGCAGGAACCGGAACGGATGCCGCGCCGTACTTCCGGGTGTTCAACCCGACCTCGCAGGGCGAGAAGTTCGACCCCTCGGGCGGGTACGTGAGGCAATGGATCCCCGAGCTCGGCGGTGTCGATGCGAAGCACATCCATGACCCCTCGTCCCTCGGCCTGCTCGCTCCCGGGGGATACCCGGCCCCCATGGTGGATCACTCAGCGGAGCGCAACGAGGCACTCGCGCGGTACAAGAACGTGAGCGGTCAGTAGGATTCGGTCCGCGATGTTGGACGAACGCAAGACAGCCATCCTGCGCGCGGTCGTGCAGGAGTACGTGACCACGGGCCAGCCCGTCGGGTCATCGCACGTCGCAAGGATGGCCTCGGTCAATGTCTCGTCGGCAACCGTCCGCAACGAGATGGCCATCCTCGAGCAGGAGGGCTATCTCGCCCAGCCGCACACCTCGGCGGGGCGCATCCCCACGGACAAGGGATACCGCCTGTTCGTCGACGCGATCGTGCCGGACGGGGTCCTCGACCCGGGTGACGCATCCCGCGTCGGGGAGTTCTTCAACGCGGCCCACGGCCGTCTGGACGAGCTGCTGCGCCAGACCACGAACCTCCTGGCCAACATCACGCGCCACACCGCTTTCGTCGTCGGTCCCGAGGTGGAGGCCACCATCGTCCGCGACGTCTACATCAGCCGCGGCGGGGACCGCACCGCGACGGTCGTGGTCTTTCTCTCGAACCACGCAGTCGAGAACGACACGATCCAGGTGTCCGATGACATCACGGACGACCACATCGCCCATGCCACCGCGCACCTGCGCGGGGTCCTCGTGAACAGGTCCCTCGCGGAGGCGGGCGTCATCAGTTCCACCAACGACGCGCACGTCGACGCGGTGTGCTTCGCCACCGTCAACGCGCTCGCGCGCCACCGCAAGGACAAGCCGGTGTTCGTCGGCGGCGCCGCATCCCTTGCGGGGGCGTTCGACGCGGTCGACATCGTGCGTGACGTCCTCGCCACCATCGAGCAGCAGTTCGTGGTGGTCACCCTCATCCAGGACCTGCTCGACAGGGGGCTGTCCGTCGCGATCGGCGCGGAGCACGGGGTCGAGCCACTCGCCGCGTGCTCGGTGATCGTCGCCCCCATCGTCGCGGACGGGGACATCGTCGGCTCGGTCGGGGTGCTCGGGCCGACCCGGATGAATTACCCGCAGGCTCTCGCCACCGTCGAGGTGGTCGGTGAGAAACTGGGCAGGCGCATCTCGGGGTCCGGGTCGTGAGCACCGACTTCTACGCGCTGCTCGGTGTCGACCGGTCAGCGGATGCCGACACCATCAAGAAGGCGTACCGCCGCAAGGCCCGTGAGCTGCACCCCGACGCGAACCCGGGTGACCCCACCGCGGAGGACCGCTTCAAGGAAGTGTCGCGTGCCTACGAGGTCCTGTCCGATCCTGACGCACGGGCCCGCTACGACCGCTTCGGCGAGTCAGGGTTGTCCGGCGGTGGCGGGATGGGCGACCCGTTCGGCGGCGGCGGTCTCGGCGACATCTTCGAGGCATTCTTCGGTGGCTCGCCGTTCGGGGGACGCGGCCAGTCCGGCCCGCCGCGCGGCGGCGACGTGGAGGTGGCGGCCGTGATCACTCTCGAGGAAGTGTGGTCGGGTGCTGCCGTGTCCGTCGAGGTCGACAGTGCTGTGGCGTGCACGGAATGTGCCGGCACGGGGGCGGGGTCCGGCACGCAGCCCGTCACGTGTTCTGACTGCTCGGGGTCGGGCCAGGTGCGCCGCGTGCGCCAGAGCATGCTCGGCCAGATGGTGACGAGCGGTCCCTGCACCCGGTGCTCGGGCATGGGGCAGGTGATCGTGACACCGTGCGGGACGTGCCGCAGCGACGGTCGCGTTCGCGGCAGGCGGACCCACAGCGTGGACGTTCCCGCGGGCATCCGCAGCGGACAGACGTTGCGCCTCACCGGCCGCGGTGACGCCGGGCCGCGGGGCGGGGCACCCGGTGATCTGTACGTCCACATCAGGGTCCGTGACCACGACGTGTTCGAGCGCGAGGAGGACGACCTGGTCGCCTACCTGGCGCTCTCGGTTGCCCAGGCCGCGCTCGGCACGCACATCGTGCTGCGGACATTCGACGGTGAGCTCGACCTCGTGATCCCCGCCGGCACCCAGCACGGGCGCGAGTTCGTGGCGCGGGGGCGTGGCCTGCCGCACCTGCAGGGCCGTGGGTCGGGCCATCTGCGGGCCCGGGTGCAGGTGGTGGTGCCCACCGGCATGGACGACGAGTCCGAAGCGCTCCTGCGGCGGTTCGCCGAACTGAACGGTGAGCAGGTCGCGCCGGCAGACAAGGGCTTCTTCGCCAAGATCAAGTCGGCCTTCTCGTGATGGACCCGCTGCGCTCCTCGAGTGCGCACGTCTTTGTGGACGACATCGACAATCCCGTGCTGACTGACGAGGATCTCCACCATCTCGCCCGGGTCCTGCGGCTTCGCGACGGCGAGCCGGTCTCGGTCTGTGACGGCAAGGGTGGCTGGCGGATGTCGCAATGGAGGTATGGAGGACTGCTCACGGTGGGGGACATCGTGCGCGACCCCGCACCGCCGGCCGTGTCGGTGGCGTTCGCCCCCGTGAAGGGCGACCGCAACGAGTCTGCCGTGGAGAAAATGGTCGAGATCGGCGTGGGCCGCATCATCGTGCTCGCCCCCACCGAGCGCAGCGTGGTGCGGTGGGACGCGGCCAGGGCGGAGACGAACATCGCCCGTTACGCACGCATCGCCCGCGCCGCCGCGTCCCAGAGCCGTCGCGCCCACCTGCCTCTCGTGGAGGGCCCGGTTCGCCTCGCAGACATCACGGGTGACGGGTCGGTGGCGCTCGCCGAACCCGGCAGCCCGCCGTCGCTGGACGGTGTGAGCGTCATCGTCGTGGGCCCGGAGGGCGGGTTCAGTGCGCCTGAGGTCGCTGCAGCCGGCCGGACCGTCAGTCTCGGCAGCACGATCCTGCGGGCGGACACTGCCGCAGTCGTGGCGGCCACGCTGCTGGTCGCACACTCGGGGCGGTGAATGCACCACACTGTGTGGTGCATGCCGCAGTACTCCGACGACGACCTCCTCCAGGACTCGCCCTTCACCCGCCTCGTCGGCGAGCGTCTCCGTCGCATTCGCCAGCAGAAGCAGTGGTCACTCTCTGATGTCGAGACCAACAGCGACCAGGAATTCAAGGCTTCGGTCCTCGGTGCGTACGAGCGCGGCGAGCGTGCCATCTCCGTGCCGCGTCTCGAGCGGCTCGCCCGTTTCTACGGCGTGGGCATCGACCAGTTGCTGCCACGGGATCAGCAGCGCGCCGCCGACACCGGTGATGCGTCAGCCGCCCCGAAGAAACTTCGCATTGACGTGGCGAAACTGTCCGCAATGTCGGGACCGCAGTTCGAGATGCTGGAGCGGTTCCTCCGGATGATCCAGGTGCAGCGCCAGGACTTCAACGGCAGGGTCATCACCGTCCGGGCCCACGACACGCGCGCCATCGCCGTCATGCTGGATGTGCCCGTTGACCAGGTCGGGGAGAGCCTCGCCGATCTCGGCCTGCTGTTCGTGCCGCCGGCGTCATAACCTGCCCCCATGGCCGACTTCGGCGTCTACGTCCACATTCCTTTCTGCTCGCGCCGCTGTGACTACTGCGCATTCGCCACATGGACCGACCGGGGGCATCTGGTCGACGACTACGTCACGGCAGTCGTCACCGACATAGAGCGCAGGGTCGCGGCCGGGATGCAGCACGCTGACACCGTCTTCTTCGGCGGCGGCACGCCGACCCTCATCGACCCCGCCCACATCGTGCGCATCATCGGGGCCGTCCCGCGCTCGGACGGTGCGGAGATCACGGTCGAGTGCAACCCCGACAACGTCACCGGGGAGATGATGGGCGCCTTTGCGGCTGCGGGCGTGAACAGAGTGAGCATCGGCGTGCAGTCGATGGTGTCGCACGTCCTCGGGTCGCTCGGCCGCGAGCATGACCAGGAGAACGTGGCGCGGGCCGTGTCGCACGCCCGGTCCGCGGGCATCCGCCGCGTCAACCTGGACCTGATCTACGGCGCTGCCGGAGAGTCGCTCGACGACTGGCGCGTCACGCTCCTCGCCGCGCTTGAGATGTCGCCCACCCACGTCTCTGCGTACGGGCTCACCGTGGAGCCGGGCACGCCGCTCGCCGATGACCCGGCCCGCCACCCCGATGACGACGAGCAGGCGGACAAGTACATCGTCGCTGACCAGTTGCTCACTGCCGCGGGCCTCGCGAACTACGAGATCTCGAACTGGGCTCTGCCGGGCGAGGAGTGCCGCCACAACAGGGTGTACTGGGACCAGGGCAACTACGAGGGGTTCGGATGTGCGGCCCACTCCCACCGCGACGGGCGCAGGTGGTGGAACGTGCGCACCCCGGACCGCTACGTGGACCTGGTGAACAGCGGTGGATCCGTTGTCGCCGCCGACGAGGTGCTCGACGAGCCGACACGGCGCTTCGAGAAGCTGGAGCTGTCCCTGAGGACGTCCCGCGGTGTGCCGGTGGAGGCACTCGACATCGACGCGACCGAACTGCAGGGGCTGGTGGAGGTGCATGACGGCAACGCCGTGCTGACCCGGGCCGGACGGCTCCTCGCGAACGAGATCAGCACCCGTCTCATCTCCTGAGGGGTGCGAACCAGTCGCGTCGGGTCACTCGTCCCAGTAGTCGTCGTCCTCGTCATCCTCGTCGTAGCCGGTGCATGCGGGGTTGTCGTCGGCGGAGTTGTAGACGACCTCGAAGCTCCCCGAACGGAACGAGCGGTACTTGCCTGATGTCGCCACGGCAAACCTGTGGCTGAAGCTGTCGTCGTCGTAGCAGGGGGAGTCGGGTTCCCGCGGGAAGTCCGCGGAGATGGTGAACGTGGCGCGGCCCGCAGTGGTGCTGGTCTGCATCTTGTAGCCGGCGCGGGTCCAGCCCTCGTCCGAATCGAGGTACTCGAGCGCGATCTTGCTCTTTGATTTCCCCCGGCCCGTCACGCGGACCTTCACCACGCAGTCCTTCTCGCCCTCGGTCACATAGATGATGACATCCTCGTCGAACTCGTCGATGCAGTGGTCGCTCACATCGACGACCTGGAGGCGCTGCTTCGCCGTTGCCGCGGGTGCTGCCGACGCACCCGGCACGGGCGACTGGGCCATCAACGTCGCGGAGGCGACGATCGCGGTCAGTGCGAGGGTGTTTCTCTTCATATCGGCATTGTCCCACAGGACCTGCGGCTCTCCCGAAGCCGTCCGGGCCCGTGGCGGCTGCGCACGGCCCCTGATAGCCTGCGTGTTCCCTGACAAGGGCGCGTAGCTCAGTTGGTTAGAGCGCTACCATGACACGGTAGAGGTCCCGGGTTCGAGTCCCGTCGTGCCCACCATGAATCGCCGGCTCCTGCCCGTCGAATCCCTGCCCGCCCTGAGCAGTGCGGTTTTCGTCCAGCCCCACTGTGACGATGCCGTTCTCTCGTCGTTCGGGCTTCTCTCCCGTGTCCTGTCGGGGACCATCGTCACCGTGTTCGCGGGTGTGCCCGGACCGGCCGTGGCGAGGCACCGGGGCGGCACCGTGCCTGTCGGGGTGACACCGTACGAATGGATGACCGCGCGCCGTGCTGAGGACCGCGCCGCCCTGGCCACCTTCCCGGTGGACGTGACCCATCTCGATCTTCTCGAGCTGCAGTTCCGTGACGACCCTGACGAGTCGGGGCTCATCGGCGCCGTCTCGTCGGCGCTGGAGGAATGCTGCGGACCGTCCGTCACGGTGATCGTTGCCCCGATCGGCATCGGAGGGAACCCGAACCACGTGCAGGTCGCATCCGCGGTGCATTCCGTCTCGCGAGCGAGGGAACTGCCCGTCATCTGGTGCGCCGATTATCCCTACGCGGCGAGGCCGTCATGGCCGGCATGGGTGGACGGTGACGGCGAGATGCCCCGCGAGTGGGCACTGGTGCTCGGGGCGGTCGACGCCGCCACGGCGGAATGCACCGTTGTGTGTCTTCCCGAGGCGGCGCAGCAGCGAAAGCTCGAGGCGTTCTCCGTGTACTCGTCGCAGGTGGGCCCCACGGAGAGAGGTGAGGAACGTGCGGTGAGCCATCCGTCGCGCGTGCGCCTCGAGACGTACTTCGCCCCTCCCGGCCTGCTCGGCGGGGATTGAGGGCCGCAACTGCGCGTTCCGATACCGTTGAGTGATGGAATTCGTGCCGGCGACCTGCGGGCAGATGCTGCCCGGGACCCGCGGCGGGCGCTGAAACCGGCGTGGCGATCCTCCTCGCACTGCTGACCGCGTGCGTCTACGGCACGGCCGACTACCTGGGTGGTCACGCCACGAAGCGGCTCCCGGCGATCGTGGTCACTTTCGTGGGCCAGCTCGGCGGGCTGGTCGTCCTCGCAGTCGCGGCATGGTCCTCCGGCATACCGGCGCCTTCCCCGTCCGACTGGGGGTGGAGCGCGCTGGCCGGTCTCGCGGGCTCGACAGGGTTGCTCGCGTTCTACACGGCGATGAGCAGCGGGCACATGACCGTGGTCGCGCCGGTCACCGCCGTCACGAACGCGGCAATCCCGGTCATCGCCGGGTTCGTGATCGGGGAGCGCCCCGGCGCCCTCGCGCTCGTGGGCATGCCGCTCGCCATCCTCGCTGTGGCGCTCGTGAGTGACGTGCTCGGCCCTGACCACCGCCGCGCGCCCGCCCGCGTGGTCGCCATGGGGGCTTTCGGCGGGGCGATGTTCGGGATGATCCTCGTGTTCCTCCACCAGACGAGCGACGGCAGCGGCGTGTGGCCGGTGCTCATCATGCGTTTCGTCTCCACGCCTTACATGGCACTGCTCGTGGCTGTGCGCCGGCCCTCCTTCGCCGGGGTCGGCCGGCACAGGGCGCTGGTCCTCGGCTCCGGCGTTCTCGACAGCCTCGCAAACTGGTTGTACGTGCTCGCGGTGCGCGAGGGGCTGCTCTCGGTCGTGTCCGTGATCGTGACGTTGTACCCGGCCACGACGATGGCTCTCGCCGTGGGGCTGGACCGCGAGAAGGTCCACCGTCCCCAGTTGCTGGGGATCGCCCTCGCCGCCGGGGCGCTGGTGCTCATCACCCTCGCGTCATGAGGCGCCGCCTGCGTCCTTCGCGATCTTCTCGGACTCCCTCGCCGCACCCTTGAAGATCCCCTTCGCCATGAGCGAGGTCTCCTGCTTGCGCCGCATCTCGTAGATCTCCGCACGGACCTCGTGGATCTCCGGCACATCGGGGGCGGCCCAGCCCGCGAAGTCGGCGAGGTGGCAGGCAAGACGAAGGTCGCCGGAGACGGCGAGTTCGCGTGCCCGCCGCACGAGCACGTCTGCACCGCCGGCGAGATGCGCGACCTCCGCACCGATCTCCGCGTCGCGCGCGGGCTTGAGCCGCGACGCCGCGCCGTCCCACCAGCCGCCGAACTGGCGCCACACCCCGCGCACGACGAACTCGGGCTCGTCGTACAGGGGCCGCAGGTAGGGCCGCGCCAGCGTGGTGGCGGGAACCTTCACCGTGTGGATGATCTCGTCGAGTGTCGCGCCGGCGTTCATCATCTCGAGCACGTCCCGCACGAGGTCCTCGAGGGCGCCCGCGATCTCGTCGAGCACGCGAGCGATGCGGTCCCTGCCCGCGATCGGCAGGCCGTGCGCGGGCAGGAGGAGTTCGGGCTCCTTCGCGATGATCCGGCGCAGGGTGGCGGCCCACTCGATCGGCCAGCGCTGCACCTTCTGCGGGTTCCCTGCGTTCGGGAAGTTCCAGATCACGAAGTCACCCGTGGCCACCCACTTCTTCTCGGGGAACCACGACCACAGGTGGTCGTCAGTCTCGCCCTTGCCGTGGTGGTATTCGATCACGGTGTCGCCGATGCGGTCGGAGAGGAAGTCGCCCACGGTCTCGGTGACGTCGGCGGTGTCGGGCGGCAGGAAGAAGGGGAGAGCCCTGCCCCCGGCCGCGGGGCGCAGGTCGTTCGTCATCCCCATGTCGTCGCGGACGCCGCCGAACTGGCGCGCGTTGATGAGCCTGTTCCACTGGTCCGTCTGCCGGTAGCGGTCGAAGCGCCTCTGCACGTTCTCGTGGCCGACGACCCGCAGGGGGGCGTGCCCGTTCTCCTTGTTGTGGGCGACGAACGCGCCGCTGCCGCCCACATGGTCGATGTGGCCGTGGGTGTAGACGAGCGTGTGGATGCGTCCCGGACGCCACCGTGACAGTTCCGCCACGATCGGAGCCCCCGTGTTGAGGTGGCTGGCGTCGAAACAGACGAGCCCCTCACCGGAGTCCCACGCCACCGTGTGGCTGAAGGACTCGACCATGGCCAGCCCGTCGGCGACCTCCGAGAGCTCGCCGGTGGTCCGGTTCACCGGCCCGTCGACAGTGCCGGAGTCGATGACGCGCTGGGACAGTGCCAGAAGATCTGCCATTGTGTGCCCCCTTGTTGTGTGGCCCGCCCCCCGGCGGGTTCCGTGTCAGCCCTTGGCCAGGCCGAGAACGCGCTCGCCCAGGATGTTGCGCATCACGTTCGACGTGCCGCCCATGATCGTGTACCCGGGACCGTACAGGAAGTCCTTCGTGTAGTCGCCCTGGATCATCATCTCGGCACCGAGCATCCGCGACGCGAACTGGGCGACCTTCTGCTCGTGCTCGGTGCAGAAGCACTTGGTGGCCGCGGAGAAGCCCGCCGGGGCCTGGCGCATGACCTCGCGCATGACGAGGACGCGGCCCACGAAGTAGCCGATCTCGAGATCCGCGATCTCCTGGCGCACGACCGGGTCGCATGTGTCGGCCTTGCTGCGCGCGTAGCTGTAGAGCGCGTAATTGGACATCAGCCTGTCGATGCCGCCGCGCTCGTGCTCGAGCTGGCGCATGGTCTGGCCGAAGGCACCGCCCTGCTGGCCGACGAGGTTCGTCTTCGGCACGCGCGCGTCGGTGAAGAACACCTCGCAGAAGTGCTGGTTCGTGGTCATGTCCTTGATGCGGCGGATCTCGATGCCGGGTGTGTCCATGGGGACGATGATCTCGCTGATTCCCGCGTGCGGGGGGCCGTCGTGGGACGTGCGGCAG
>SXYT01000156.1 GCA_005788205.1 Actinomycetota bacterium
AGGCGCGTGTTCATCTCGAGGAAGAAGAACTCGCCGTTCTGGTAGATGAACTCGACCGTGCCCGCGTTGTAGTAACCGACAGCCTTGGCGGCCTTCACGGCGGCCTCGCCCATCTGGTCCTCGAGACCGTCGGGCAGCGCCGCCGCCGGCGCCTCCTCGATGAGCTTCTGGTGGCGGCGCTGGGCGGAGCAGTCGCGGGTGCTGACCCACACCACGTTGCCGTGCTGGTCGCCGACCAACTGCACTTCGATGTGGCGCGGCCACGTGAGGTACTTCTCCACGTAGATCTCGTCACGGCCGAAGAAGTTCCTTGCCTCGCGCTGGGCGGAGTCCATGGCTTCCTGCACCTCGCCGGCCGAGTGCACGACCTTCATGCCACGGCCGCCGCCGCCGTAGGCAGCCTTGATCGCCACCGGCCAGCCGTACTCAGTGCCGAAATCGGAGATCTCCTTCGCGGTGGTGACAAAGTCGGTGGTGCCGGGCACGATCGGCGCCCCACCGCGCAGTGCCGCCCTGCGGCTCGAGACCTTGTCGCCCATCTCGTCGATGGCCTCGGGCGGGGGGCCGATGAATGCCACGCCCATGGCGGTGATGGCCCGCGCGAAGTCGGCGTTCTCACTGAAGAAGCCGTACCCGGGGTGGACCCCGTCGGCGCCGCTCTTCTTGATGGCGTCGAGGATGGCCTCGGTGTTGAGGTAGCTCTCGGCAGCCGTCTGGCCGCCTAGCGCGTAGGCCTCGTCGGCCAGACGGACGTGGAGGGAGTTTCGGTCGAGCTCGGAGTAGACGGCAACCGTCTGGATTCCGAGCTCACGGGCGGCGCGGATCACGCGCACGGCGATTTCCCCACGGTTTGCAATCAGGATCTTCTTCAGCACAGGGGACTATCTTGCCCCAATGACCATTCCCCCGCCCAACCAACACCCCGGCTGGACGGTACGAGCTGTGCCGGAGACGGGCAGCACCAACGCCGATCTCCTCGCGGAAGGGGTGGCCGGTGCCCCCGACAGGACCGTCCTGCGGGCCGACCACCAGACGGCCGGACGCGGCCGCCTGGACCGCACGTGGGAGGCGCCACCGGGGGCGAACCTGCTGGTGTCGTTCCTGTTCAGGGACGTGCCCGGGGACCCGCACGTGCTCACCCAGGCTGTCGCAATGGCGGCCCGCGACGTTGTGCGGGGGCACGGTGTCGACGCGGTGATGAAGTGGCCGAACGACCTCCTCGTGGGGACGAGAAAGATCGCCGGCGTGCTCGCGCAGGCCGGACCGACCGGCCGGGTGCCGCGGCCCCCGTTCGTGGTCGTCGGCATCGGGGTGAACATCGCCGCGGCACCGGAGGGTGCAGCGAGCCTGGCGAACTCGGGATGTCCCGCCCCGCCGTCGCCGCACGGGTTTCTCCTTGCGATGCTGCCGGTGCTTGACACTCTGCTCGCACTCGACGCCGACGCGATGCACGCGGCGTACCGCGGGGGCCTTGCCACGCTCGGCACGAGGGTGCGCGCCGATCTGCCGGGCGGGACGGACGTCTCGGGCCGTGCGGTCGATGTGGAACGCGATGGCCGGCTCGTGGTCATTGACGACTGCGCCGTGACCCACCGCATCGACACCGCCGACGTGGTGCACCTGCGCCCCGCACCCTGACAACTACCGTTGAGTCGTGCCGAACGAGGACCCGCAGAGCCGCCTCGCCGCGGCACCCCGGTGGATGCTGATCGTCGGCACCGCGCTCGTCATGGCGCTCGCGGGGGCCTTCGGCCTCGTCCGTGCGACTGACGCCCAGATGGACGGTGTGGCCCGGGTCCCGGAGGTCGTGCCCGCACTCTCGCCGGCGACGCCCGGCGTGGAGAACTACCTGCTCGTCGGGTCGGACACCAGGGAGACGGCTGACCCGGGCGACCCCGATTTCGAGAACATCGGCTCTGCGGACTCGAACCCCGGGAAGCGGTCGGACACGCTCATGGTCCTGCGCTACGACAAGGCTGACGGGTCGGTGTCGCTCATGTCCGTTCCCCGCGACCTGTACGTGAGGCTCGGCACGGGCGAGAAGTACGACCGCATCAACGCCGCCTACCGGGAGGGTCCTGACACCGTGGTGCGCACGGTGGTCCGCGCCCTGAACATCCCGGTCCACCATTACCTGGAGGTCGACTTCCAGGGCTTCAAGGCGATCGTCGACGCGATCCACGGCGTCGAGGTGTGTGTGGACCGCGCCTCGAGGGACGAGTCGACCGGGTTCTACATCGGCAGGAAGGCGTGCAAGGTCGTCGACGGCACGCAGGCACTCGCGTACGCGCGTTCGCGGCATTTCGAGCAGAAGTTCAAGGAGGGTGGCTGGAGAATGGACGCCTCCGCCGACATCGGGCGCACGGAGAGACAGCGCAAGTTCCTGAACTCGCTCCTCAAATCTGCTGCCCGGTACGTCGCGGAGCATCCCTTCGACGCGGCGAACGTGATGCAGGAGGCGACGGCGGCCTTCTCCGTGGATCCCGGTCTCGATCTCGTCGACCTCGCACGCAAGCTGCGCCCCGTTGCAGACGGGGGGACCCGCTCCTACGCGCTCCCGGTCGCGAATGACATGGTCGGCAGCCGGTCGGTGGTGCGCCTCGTGAGCGAGGCCGCGCCGCTTCTCGCATACTTCGCCGGCACCGGCCCGGCACCCGCAGTCCCGGGCCCCTAGGGGTTCAGCCGGCCTGATCCGCCTGAAGCCCGCCGGACCGGCGCAGCGAGAGCCTGCGGGCCAGTTCGTGCGCCGGTGACGCCCCACCGATGCGGTTGCCCTGGACCATGTCGCAGCCGAGCACCCGCAGTCGCTGCAGCTGGTCGTCACTCGTGACCCACTCGGCGCACACGCTGAGGTCGAGCGAGTGGGCGAGCTGGATGATGGAGCGGACCATCGGGTCGTCGCCACCGTCGACGCGGCCGACGTCGCGCACGAGCGTGCCGTCGATCTTCAGGATGTCGGCGGGGAAAGTGCGCAGCGAGGCGAGCGAGGAATACCCCGACCCGAAGTCGTCCACGGCGATGCGCACCCCGGCGCGCTTCAGGGCGTTCACCGTGCGCAGGATCGCCGGGTTGCTGTCGACGAGCGTTGCCTCGCTGGTCTCGCACACGAGCCTCGATCCGTCGATCCCGCAGTCGCGCAGCGTGGCGACGGTCCTGTCCACGAAGGTGATGTCGGCCAGCTGGCGCCGTGACACGTTGACATGGAGCGACGTGGCGGGGTCCACGAGACCGCCGTCGATCCAGCCCCTCAGGTCGCGGCATGCCTGGCTGAGCACCCAGTCACCGATCGGCCCGATGAGCCCGGACTCGTCGGCGAGCTCCAGGAACGCGGCAGGGGAGAGCTGGCCGCGGACGGGGTGGTTCCAGCGCAGGAACGTCTCCACCGCTGCGACCCTGCCCGCATGGGCCAGCTCGATCGGCTGGTACACGAGCTCGAACTGACCGGCGGCGAGTGCCTGTTCCAGTTCCGCGGAGAGCCGGGCGCGGTCGCGCGCCGCGGCGCGCATCTGCTCGCTGTAGAGCTCGCTGCGCCCGCGGCCGCGCTGCTTCGCCTTGTACATCGCGGTGTCGGCGGCATGGAGGAGGGTGACTGCGGCGTCGGCGGCGGAACGGCCGGCCAGCAGGTCGTCCGTGGCGAGGGCCACGCCGATGCTCGCACCGGTCTCGATCTCGATGCCCTGCAGCACGACCTGTCCCGTGATCGCGGTGCGCACGCGCTCGGCCACGTCGAGGGCCACGTGCTCGTCCAGGACGCCCTCGCACAGCACGACGAACTCGTCGCCCGAGATGCGCGCCACCGTGTCGCTCGGCCGGGTCGCGGAGGCGAGACGGCGCGCTATCGAGACGATCAGCTGGTCCCCGACCGCATGGCCGATCGTGTCGTTCACGTGCTTCAGCTTGTCGAGGTCGATGAAGAGGACCGCCACGTTCGCGCCGGTCGTGCCCGCCCGCTCCAGGGCCTCGGTCGTCTTGCGCAGGAAGAGCACCCGGTTCGGGAGCCCGGTCAGTGCATCGTGCGTGGCGAGCCTGTCCAGTTCTGCCCGGGCCTGTCGCTCCTCGGTGATGTCCCGTGCGATCGTGGCCCAGTGGTGCACGGTGCCGTCGCTCTCGCGCACCACCTGGACGATCACCGTGAGGGTGCGCGGGAGACCGTCAGGGGAGCGGAACGCGATCTCGCCCTCCCATCGGTTGTCTGCGCCGGTTCCCGCGGGGTCCAGCATGTGCCGTGGGAGCTGGTCGCGCACCGCCTGCATGTAGCTGCGCGCCGCGATGTCATCCGTGGGGCCGCGTGCAGGGTCGATGCCGAGCACCGTTCGTGCGGCGTCGTTCGCGAAGGTGATCGTGCCTGCCCTGTCGAACACGACGACCGCATCGCCCGAGACATCGAGCAGTCCGACGAGCTGGTCGGAGAGGGACGATTGCTCGACTGCCGGTGTCACGTCGACCGCGGTGCCGACCCACCCGATGATCCGTCCGCCGTCCAGTTGGGGGGCGGCGTTGACCCGGATCCAGGTTGTCGAGCCGTCGGGTGACGGCACGGGGAACTCGCATGCGAACGGTGCGCTGTCACCGCGGTGCGCCAGCCATTGCCGTTCGCATTCCGTGCGCACCTGCGGGACCGCGTGCGACCAGGGCGCGGTCCCCACCACGACCGTGCCGCCGCCGAGGGCCGCCGCACGGAACGCGTCGTTCGCAGAGCGCAGACGGAGGTCCGCATCGGCTTCGAACACCCCAACGGGCAGGGAGGCGGTCACGGGGTCTATTGCGCCATTGTCACAGACCCAACGCCACGGGTGGTGGAACGAACCCACAGAGTGGTGGGTGCCACTCTCCGTGGCGCCGCGGATCGGTCAGCGCGAGTAGGTGAATTCCGTCGATGCAACCTCGAGGGCGGCCGCCTCGATCGCCGCGCGCAGCGAGGGTGCGCCGTCGCCGGTCTGCGCCTCGAGCACCTGGCTCACCGCGTACACCGACAGCGAGTACCTGTGTGTCTCGCCCTCCGGGGGGCACGGGCCCGCGTAGTCGGGCTTTGCGTCACTGTTCATCGCGACCACGGCCAGGTCACCGGCCGATGCCTCGCCGATGCCGCTGCTCGAGGCGTCGATGTTGGCGACCGTCCAGTGCGCGTATTCGGGTGCGTCCAGGTCCGTGAGGATGACTGCGAAGGACCCGGTTCCCTCGGGTGGGTTCGCCCACGACAGGGCGGGGGAGACGTTCAGGTTGTCGCAGGTGTGGCGCGGGTCGATCAAGGCGCCCTCGGCCCACGGCGGAGTGACCGTGAAGACCTCCGCGCCCGCGATCGTCGTGGGAGCGATCGCAACCGACTCCGACTGGTCTGCACCGGGGTCCGTCATCGTGCGGCCGTCGTTCGTGGAGCAGGCTGTGACGAGCAGCAGTGATGCCACGGCGAGCAGTGTGCGGGCGGGGGTCATTGGCCCACACTAATTCCGCACCAAACCCGCACTGTGCCCGCCGGGCCGCGCAGTGCCTGAGTGCAGCCCGTCCGTATCCTCATCGCAAGGCCAGTTCTCGTTAGCCTGTCGAGGTGCTGCAGGTCCCGGTCTCAGAGTCAGGACACCCGCTGTGTCTGCTCACAGTGCATGCGCACCCGGATGACGAGGCCTCCAAGGGCGCATCCACGGTCGCGCGCTACTTTGCCGAGGGAGTCCGCACCGTGCTCGTGTGCTGCACCGGCGGTGAGGAGGGTGACCTGCAGAATCCTGCGCTGCGCGAGCCCGGCCAGCCCTTCCACGGGCTCACCCCGGAGGCGGAAAAGACGCTTCTCGCCGAGGTCCGGCCGCTCGAGCTTGCCCGTTCCGTGGAGATCATCGGGTTCTCGAGGCTCCACATGCTCGGGTACCGCGACTCCGGCATGGCGGGCACGCCGCCGAACGAACACCCCGACTGCTTCCACCAGGCGGACCTGGACGAGGCGACGGGACGGCTCGTGCGCGTCATCCGTGCGGAGCGCCCGCAGGTCATCCTCACCTACAACGACGACCAGCGCGGTTACCCGCACCCCGACCACCTGCGCGTGCACGACACGAGCCTGCTCGCATTCGAGCGCGCGGGTGACCCTTCCTGGTACCCGGAGGCGGGCGAGCCGTGGCAGCCGCAGAAGATGTACTACACGCTCTGGGCGAGGGAGCGGGTCGTCGCGGTGCACGAGGCCCTGCTCGCGAAGAACGGTGAGTCACCCTTCAGCGAGGAGTGGCTGAACAGGCCCTCCCAGGACCACCGCATCACCACCCGGCTGCACTTGCCCACGTTCCTGTCGGTGCGCAGCGGGTCACTGCGTGCGCACGCCACCCAGGTCGACCCGTCATCGGCATGGTGGTTCGGCCTCACCGACGACGAGCTGGCGCAGGTCTACCCGTGGGAGGACTGGATCCTTGCCAGGTCCACGCTCGACATCGACACCGAGACGGTCCTCGAGGACGACCTCTTCGCCGGGATCAGGGCTGCCTCCAGGGTCTGAGGGCGGCGGTTCAGCCGGCGCGCATGGCGTCGCGCAGTTCGCGGTAGCCGATCAGCACCGCACCGCTCTCGCTCACGACGGAGGCGAACTCCGGGTCATCCGTGACCAGATGGAGATCATCGATCCACCCCGCCGCCGCGCCGCCGAGCGCACGCACCTCCGGGGTGTCGAGGGCTGGCTGCACGTGGATCTCGGTGACGCCGGGTGCGAGCGAACGGAACGACTCGATGGCGCGGTCACGGCTGCCGGGGTGCCAGTCGTGGTCGAAGTGGTCGGGGAAGACCACACCCTCCTCGGCGGCGAGACGACGGAACGGGAAGCCGGCGCGGGACTCCTCGACGGTGGAGGGGAGGCGCACGGGCAGGCGGAACTCGACCGCCAGCTCGAGGTACACGTCGAAGAACTCGGGTCGCAGCGTGATCGAGCTGAGGTGCGGGGCCAGGTGCGTGACGTCGATGCCCCAGGCAACCGCACGCTCGATCTGGGCACGGCACTCGCGCAGCACTTCCGTCGGGTCGGCGTGCTCCCACAGGTCGTCGATGGAGCGCGGGAACCCGCCCTCTCCCGAGAGCAGGGAGGGCGCGTGCGTGAGCGGACCCCAGCGGTACACCGGGTGCTCGGCATTCAAGGTGAGGTGCACGCCGATGTCCTCGCCGCGGTACATGTCGGCCGCGTGGCGCGCCCACGGTGCCGGCATCATGATCGAGGCGCAGGTGGCGAGGCCGCCGCGCAACGCGAGGTACACACCCTCTGTCGCGCCGTGGCAGGAGCCGAGGTCGTCGCACGACAAGATGACGAGGCGTGCGTCGTCGGGATGCCCGAGCCGGGAGTTCAACGAGCGTTCTCTCACGGCGACGAACGCTATCGGGGGCACGCTCCCCACAAGCCGAGCGAGGCGGCCTCTGCCGCGACCGCCGCCTCGGCGAACTCAGAAGCATGGGCCGTGTTCGGCTCGTACGGGTAGGGGACCGCATGCCCCGTGGCGACCAGATCGAGGTTCACGAACAGATCGTCGGAGACCCTTCGCAGGTAGACGAG
>SXYT01000157.1 GCA_005788205.1 Actinomycetota bacterium
CACGTCGAAGGCACCGCACCGCAGTCCGAGAGCGTTCTGCACCGTGGGCGAAGTCGCCGGGACCGCGCGGTCCGGAGTGGTGGTGGCAAGGATCAGGGCATCAATCGAGGATGGGTCGATGCCGGCCATGGCGAGCGCCTTTCGGCCGCTCGCCACGCTGAGTTCGGCGTTCGTCCCGCCGACGTGGCGCCGTTCGATACCTGTTCGCTCGCGGATCCAGGCGTCGTTCGTGTCCATGGTGGCGGCCAGGTCATCGTTCGTGACGGTCCGGTGACCGAGGGCCGTGCCCCACCCGGTGAAGCGGGCGCCCCTCACAGTGTTCGGTATTGCAGGCACGTCGACCTCTTTACTCCGCGCGCAGCCAGGCGATGGGCTGACGAGAGGTGACTCGCTCACCCTCGACGGCAATGTAGTTCTCGATGCGCCCTGCGAACGGGGAGCGGACCTCCACGTCCCCGATGTGGCCGAGCACGCGGCCGACGTCGATGACGGTGCCCGGTCTCACGTCGCCGACCGGGGTGAAGACCCCTGCCGCCGGGCTCACGATGAGTCGCTCGACAGCGAAAAGGTGCTCGCCCTCGTGCTGGACAGGGGCCACCGGGGCAGATGACCCGACCCACTCGATCAGCTTGTCCAGTTCGTCGGGTGTGGCGACACTGATGGTGCGGGAGTTCTCCAGGGTGCGCTTGGCCATCCCGGTGAGCACGCCGCCCGGCCCCAGCTCGACGAGACCAGTGACCCCGGCGTCGGCGAGGGACAGCAGGCAGTGTTTCCACCGAACTGGGCTCGACAGCTGCGCCGAGAGGAGGGATGACCATTCGTCGCCCTTGTCATGGGCGATTGCATCCACGTTCGACACCACCGGCACTTCCGTGTCGCGCGGTGCCGCGGCTGCGATTGCGGCCCGGAGTCGGTCCCTGGCGCTCGACATGTACGGGGTGTGAAAGGCGCCCGAGACCTGGAGTGCCATCACACGCTTGGCGCCGAGTTCCTTCGCGTGTGTGCCCGCCTTCTCCACACCTTCCGGAGACCCGGCAATGACGACCTGTCCGGGCGCGTTGAAATTGGCGACCCACACATCCATGTCGGCCAGACGGCACGCAACCTCGACTTGGTCGTCGTCGAGTCCGAGGACCGCGGCCATGGTGCCGGGGTTGACGGAGCCGGCCTCATGCATCGCGTCGGCCCGCTCCACGACGAGCCTGATTCCGTCATCGAACGAGAGTGCCCCGGTGGCCGTCAGAGCGGTGTACTCACCGAGACTGTGACCCGCACAGAAACTCGGCTCGATGCCGAGTCGTTCCGCTGCGTCGAGAACCATGAGGCTGGAGACGAAGGTGGTCAACTGGGCGTTGCGGGTGTCCTTGAGTTCCTCGGCGTCGGCATCAAGGAGAAGCCGGGCCACATCACGGCCGGCGACCTCCGAAGCATCCGCCACCAATTCCCAGCTGTCATGGCCCACCCAGGGACGGCCCATCCCCGGACGTTGGGATCCCTGGCCGGGAAATGTGAAGGCGAGCATGGCGAGAAAACCCTAGTTCGGTGCCCTCCGGTGCAGGGGCGTTACCACATGGTAGAGGCACCGAGACAGGCGCCAGTACGCTTTCCCGCCCTGGCCCGAGTGGCGGACTGGCAGACGCGACGGACTCAAAATCCGTTGTCCGAAAGGGCGTGTGGGTTCGAGTCCCACCTCGGGCACCCAGGTGGTTCATACACTCAACCCGATGGCTCAACGACTGCTCCACCGGCGTCTCGCTCAGGTGTCCGCACGGATGCGCGAGGTGCAGGAGGAATTGCGGATCGTCGAGGACCAGTTGGAGCATCTCGTCGACGACACCGACGAGAAGTCCCTCCGTGCCCTCGTGGCCGAGACCCCGCACGCCCAGTTCGAGCACCACGAGTCGCGCAAGCACTCCGACGCCATGACGAGGCACCGCGATGACCTGCGCATCACCCTGGCTGAACTCGGCCTGAAGCTCGACGATCTGCTCGACCGACTGAAGGAGCACACACCATGACCGTCAGAGTCGTCATTGCTGAGGACGAGGCCATCATCCGGCTCGACCTGAAGGAGACTCTCGAGGAAGAGGGATACACGGTCGTCGGGGAGACCGGCCGCGGCGACAAGGCCGTCGATCTGGTCAGGGAGCACAGACCGGACCTTGCGATCCTTGACATCAAGATGCCCGGAATGGACGGTCTCGAGGCCGCAAGGCGCATCACGAAGGACCGGATCTGCGGGGTGCTCGTGCTCACTGCGTTCAGCCAGCGCGAGATCATCGAGGAGGCGCGCGACGCCGGGGCGCTCGCATACCTGGTGAAGCCCTTCCAGAAGAGCGACCTCATCCCCGCGATCGAGGTTGCCCTCGGGAGGTTCCGCGAGTTGCAGGCACTGAACGGCGAGGTGGAGGTGCTCGGCGAGCAACTGGAGGCTCGCAAGGCGATCGACAGGGCGAAGGGTGTGCTCATCGACGCGCATGGCATGACGGAATCGGACGCCTACGGTTTCATCCAGCGCGGTGCGATGAACCACCGAACCACGATGAAGGCGGTCGCCGAGATGGTCATCTCCGGCGCACTGCGCCCCGAATAGGGCCGGGGTCCGCCGTGTTGGTCATGGCGCTCGACGGGAATTCCCTCGCATACCGGGCCTTCTTCGCGCTCCCGGAGGACATGGCGAACGCGAGCGGACAGACGACGAACGCGGTGTATGGCTTCACCACGATGCTCCTGAACCTGGTGAAGGAGCACAAGCCGGACGGCGTGGTTGTGGTCTTCGACCGTCCTGAACCGACGTTCCGCCACGAGGCCATCCCCGAATACAAGGCACAGAGGGAGAAGGCACCGGAGACTCTCCGTGAGCAACTCGGTGTCATCCGTGAGCTGCTCGACACGCTCGGCATCACCTGGCTCGAGCTGCCCGGCTTCGAGGGTGACGACCTGATTGCGACCATGGCGGACCGGGCCGAGAGCGAAGGTCGCGACATCCTCATCGTCACGGGCGACAGGGACAGTTACCAGTTGGTGCGCGATCCGCACGTCCGGGTCCTCTACAACAAGCGCGGCGTCAGCGACTACGCGATCTATGACGAGGCCGGCATCCTCGAGCGCACGGGGGTGACGCCGGCGGGCTATGCGGACTATGCAGCCCTGCGAGGCGACCCCAGCGACAACCTGGACGGAGTGCCGGGTGTGGGGGAGAAGACCGCGGCGAAGCTGATATCCCAGTACGGCGACCTGGCGGGGGTCCTGGCCCATGCGGACGAGCAGACGCCGAAGCTGAAGGCGAACCTCCACGAGCACGGCGAGCGTGTCACCCGCAATGCGCGGATGATGGTGCTGCGACGTGACGTCCCCGTTGATGTCGACCTCGGCGCGCTCACACCGCGGCCCGACATGGCCGCCGCGCGCCGTCTGTTCGAGTTCCTCGAGTTCAAGACCATGGGCAAGCGCCTCCAGGACCTCGTGTCCCAGCGCGATTGGCCCACACGTGACGTGGCCGGTGCGGATGCCCCCGCTGCCGCTGTCGAGACGGTTGCGGTCGCCGCGGCCGTTGTCGAGACCCCGGCTCCACGGGTGCTCGCCGCGCTCATCTCGTCGCAGAAGGAACTCGTCGTTGCTGCGCGCTGGCAGGGCGACCCGGGCAGGTCGGCTCTCGCAGGATTTGCATTCGTCATCGATGCCCCTGCCGGCCGCGTTGCTTGGGCCGCAGCCGACGTGGCCACAGACCGTGAAGTGCTCGATGCTCTCTGCTCGCATCCGCACGTGGTGATGCACGATGCGAAACCGGTGATGCGTTCGCTGCTGTCGATCGGGTCGGACCTGCGTGGGCTCGTCCTCGACACCCAGATCGCGGCGTATCTGGTGGACCCCGCACGTTCGTCTCATTCGCTCGCGTCCGTGTCCCTCGACCTGCTGGGGGCAGAGCCCCCGGCGAGCACCGAGTCCACCGGGCAGTTCGATTTCGCCGGCACGGAGGACTCCGCCTCCTCGGCCGCGTGCGCCGAGGAGGCGCTCTTCACGGCGGCACTGGCGCCGTTGTTGCGCAGG
>SXYT01000158.1 GCA_005788205.1 Actinomycetota bacterium
CGCGAGATGTAGAGCGCGGTGACGTCGCCCTCGGTGTTGTTGCTGGTGCACACGATGACCTCGGTGACGGGCTCGGTGCGGAGGCGGTTGACGAGTTCGCGGATCTTGATGTCCTCGTGGCCGATGCCGGCGAGAGGGTCGATGACGCCGAGGAGCACGTGGTACGTGCCGCGGAACTCGCCCGTGCGTTCGATGGCGGCGAGGTCACGGGCGTCCTCCACGACGCAGATCTTCGTGGCGTCACGTTTCGTGTCGTTGCAGACCGTGCAGAACTGGTCGTCGGAAAGGTTGAAGCACCGTTCGCAGAAGCGCACCTTCTGCTTGGCCTCCACGATGGCCCGGGCGAGACGCGCGACATCCTCGGACTCGGACTTGATGAGGTGGAGTGCGACACGCTGCGCGGTGCGGGGACCGATGCCCGGGAGGCGGCTGAACTCGTCCATCAGTGCCTGGACGGCGGGGGTGTAGGGGGTTGCCACGACGCGCTACTTCTTCTTGCCCTTCGGCGGGGCCTCCTCGACATGGCCCTCGGGGAAGAACTCGCGCAGGGTGTCGAGGCTGTTGTCCTCGGAGACCTCCTCATCCAGGATGTCCGCCGGGTCCACGGGGGCGAACACATCGTCGGCGACGACATCGACGATCGTCTTCTTCACCACGGGTGCGGGCCTCTCGGTCGCCCCTGTCTGGTCCTTCACCAGCGACACGCTGTACTTGGCACCGCACATCCTGCGCAGCACCTCCGTGAGCACGGGTGCCTGCTCGTTCGCCTTCTCGAGGGGCATGTTCTGGGGGATGCGGACAGTGACGACGTTGTCCGTGACGCTCTCCACGGATGCGGTCTTGAAGTAGGCCTTGGCAATCGGCTTGAGGCTGTCCACGATCTGGGGCCACACGCGGGCAGGATCACCGCTGCCGGACGCAGGTGCAGCGTCAGGCGCGGGAGCAGGAGCGGGCGCGTCGGACTTCGGCGGGGTGGACTCAGCGGCCTTGGGGGTCTCTGCGGGGCGCTGCACCGGTGACGAGGTGTCGCGCCCTGTACCGGCGGCGCGGCCACCGATCCGGGCCCGGCCCGTGGAGGGGTCAACAGGGGGCGGCGGGAGGGACGAGACCCCGTGTGCCGCGAGCTGCGCGACACGCTCCTCGAGTGCTGCGATGCGACCGACGAGTGCATCAGAGGAACCGTCCAGTTCGCTGGAAGTGAGCCTGACCATGGCGACCTCGAGCAGGAGACGTGCGTCGGGGGCATGGCGCATCTCCACGAGTGTCTGGCCGAGCACCTCCATCACGCGCACGATGGTGCGGTTGCCGAGAGAACGGGCACGACCGGCGATCACTTCCACGCGTGCCGCAGGGAGCTGCACGAGCTCGGGCGCCAGGACCGAGAGGAACGAGTCGCGCATCGTGCGCACGACGTCCTCGGTGAAGGTGCGCGGGTCACGTCCCAGTTGCATGGCCTGGGCGACGGCGGCAAGCACGCGGCCCTGGTCCTTGGCGGCAAGCGCATCGATCAGTTCGTCGGTGGTGTGCGCGGCTTCCGGCTCGGCGCCACCGGACACCACGATCTCGAGGGCGGAGAGCGTGTCACGAGCGCTGCCTGCACCCTGGCGAAGGACCATCGCGAGGGACTCGTCATTGACATCGAGTGCTGCCTCCTTGATGACGAAGCGCACGTACTTCTCCAGTTCCGCGACCGGGAGCAGGTGGAACTGCAGGTGCTGGACGCGGCTGCGGATGGTCTCGCTGACCTTCTGCGGGTCCGTTGTGGCCAGCACGAAGACCACGTGCTCGGGCGGTTCCTCGAGTGTCTTCAGCAGGGCGGCTTCTGCACCCTTGGTGAGCATGTGCACCTCGTCCAGGATGAACACGCGGTGGCGGCCGGGACTGGAGAGGGAGGCGGACTCGATGATGTCGCGGATCTCCTGCACGCCGTTGTTGCTGGCCGCGTCCAGTTCCAGCACGTCATAGCTGGTGCCGGCCTCCACGGCCCGGCAGCTGTCGCACTCGCAGCATGGCTCGCCGTCCGCCGGCGAGACGCAGTTCAGCACCTTCGCCAGGATGCGCGCAGTCGTCGTCTTGCCGGTGCCGCGCGGCCCGGAGAAGAGATAGGCCTGGCCCTCGCGCCCATTGATGACGGAGTTGCGCAGCGCCCGCACCACGTGCTCCTGCCCGTACAGCTCGGAGAACTTCCGGGGTCGGAAGCGCCTGTAGAGGGACTGGGTGGCCATTGCTCCGACCCTACCAATCGCATGGTTCACGCCGGGAGAGACCACAAACGCTCCTGATAGCAGGGCGCGGGGTCGGCTGGTTGAGTACCGTTTTCACACCAATGCGTCGCCTGTTCATCTTCCTCTGCGCCGCCGTCGGCATGACCGTTCTCGGGTCATCCGCCGCGCTCGCAGAGGGCACGAACACGCTCGAGTCGTCCAACCCTTCGGCCGGCGAAATGGTGACCGTCGCACCCACCCAGTTGCAGTTGCGATTCCTCGCCCCTGCAGGGACGGCCGAACAGGTCGCACAGATGGGCCTTGCGCTCACGTGCGACGGTCGCTTGATCGGTCTCGGCACACCGCAGCTCGGCAGCGACGGGGTCACCGTGTCGGCGGCACTCACGCAGGTGCTGGACAACGGGACGTGCAGCGTCAGCTGGAAGCTTGCCGACGGCTCCACGGGCACCTTCTCTTTCACCTCCAACACGCAACCCACGACCACGGCGGTGACCCCCGGCCCCACAAAGCCGACCACACCCGGCCAGGTCCCCACCGGGACCGTCACGGAGCGGCGCCTCGGCGGGCCCATCGGGCTGAGCCGGCTGCTCGCGTTCTTCGCCGTGAGCGCCCTCTTCGGGGGCCTCCTCTTCATCCGGTATCTCTGGGTCGAGGGCGTCGAGTACGGCATCGGGGAGCGCTATTTCCGCATCGTCTCGGTTGTTGCCGGCCTCTCGATGATCCTCCACGCATCACTGATGACTGCCTCCGAGACCACGAACTCGCTCGGCGGGTCCTTCCTGCCGACATCGTGGTTCTCGCTGTACGACACCACGGAGGGAAGGGCGGTGCTGGTGCGGCTCATCGCGGTGCTCGCCCTCGTCTACTTCGCCTGGGTCCCCGCGCGCATCTTCGAGCCCACGAACGTGCCGCAGTCCACCGTGGCGCTCATCTTCCTGGCGCTCTCGTTCGGCTTCGACAGGGCGTCAGGGCGCAACCTCGTGATCGGCGTCATCGTCGCCATTCTCCACATGGCGATGGTGATGATGTGGGTCGGTGCGATCGCGATCATCTGGCGAGTCGTCCTGTTCGGGCCGGGCGACCTGGACCTCGTGCAGGCACTGCAGGGATGGACGCGCATCGCCACACCGCTCACCGTCGGCATCATCGTGACCGGCGCAATCCAGGTCTGGCGTCTCGACGGGCTCAGTCTCATCAACAGTGGCCACGGCCGGATGGTTCTGCTGAAGTCGCTCGTCGTGGGGCTGCTCGTGTTCGTGAGCGCGGCCGTGCGGACTTTCATCCGCCAGCGGCTGGCCCGCGCTGGGAACCTCAACGAGCGGATGGTTGCCCGCCTGAAACGGCCGGTCGGCGTGGAGCTCTCTCTCAGCATCGCGGTGCTCGCGGCATCGAGCATGCTCATGTCCATGAGGCCGCCGAACGTGCTGCCGCGGGAGAAAGGCCCGAAGGACCAGTACGCAATCGTCCAGGAGATGACGGGTGCGGACGACTTCCGCGTGCGCGTGTCCGTCACACCCGGCAACGTGGGGAACAACCGTCTCCTCGTGGAGCTGTTCGGACCGAAGCGCATCCAGAACTTCACCGTCTCGCTCACGCCCGCCAACCAGTCGTTCAGCGGCTACAGGGTGTTCGTCCCGATCACCAGACCCGGGGCCGCGCTCCTCACCGAGGAGACGGGGATGAAGCTTCTCGCACCCGGTGACTGGACCATCACCGTCGAGGGCACCACGACGACAGGCGAACTGGCACCCCTCACCGGCTCGTTCGTCATCGCGGACGGGGTGACCGTGACGACCCAGCCGAACAAGGACCTCCAAGCCACCACCACGGTCCCGGGGACCTCAGCTCCCGCGGGGGCCTCCACCACTGCCCCGCCGGGCTGAGCACGGACTCCATCCGGCCCGAGATGGGCGCTGCGGGGTCCCCGACAACTAGCGTTGACCCCGTGACAGACACCGCCGCGTCCTCCATGCAGGACAAGATCGACGACCTGCGTACGCGCCAGCAAGATGCCGTGAACGCGGGAAGCCCCCGTTCCGTCGAGCGCCACAAGAGCAAGGGCAAGATGCTCGCCCGCGAGCGCATCGACTACCTGCTCGACCCTGGCTCCTTTCATGAGCTCGACATGCTCGCGCGCCACCGTGCCCACGCGGCCGGTCTGGAGGAGCGCCCCTACACCGACGGTGTCATCACCGGGTGGGGCACGGTCGAGGGCCGCAAGGTCTTCGTCTTCAGCCAGGACTTCACGGTCTTCGGCGGGGCCCTCGGCGAGGTGTTCGCCGAGAAGATCCACAAGCTGATGGACCTCGCGCTGAAGGTCGGTGCCCCCGTCGTCGGCCTGAACGACGGCGCCGGCGCCCGCATCCAGGAGGGTGTGGTCTCGCTCGCCTCCTACGGCGGCATCTTCTGGCGCAACGTGCAGTCCTCCGGCGTGGTGCCGCAGATCTCCGTCATCCTCGGGCCGTGTGCCGGCGGCGCGGTGGACTCCCCCGCCATGACCGACTGCATCTTCAGGGTGAAAGAGACGAGTCACATGTTCATCACCGGCCCGGACGGGGTGAAGACGGTGACCGGCGAGGACGTCACCCTCGAGGAACTCGGCGGCGCAATGAGCCACGCCTCAAAGTCGGGTGTCGCCACGTTCATGTCGCAGGACGAGCAGTCCTGCCTGGATGACGTCCGCTTCCTGCTGTCGTTCCTGCCCACGAACAACCTGGAGGAGCCGCCGGTCGTGGAATCCGGCGACGACCCGGACCGCTCGTGCGACATGCTGCGCGACATCCTGCCGGTGTCGCCCAACCAGCCCTACGACATGAAGAAGGTCATCCGCGAGGTCGTCGATGACGGGGAGTTCTTCGAGTACTTCCCCCACTGGGCGAAGAGCATCGTGTGCGGCTTCTCCCGCGTGGACGGCATCACCGTGGGTGTCGTCGGCAACCAGCCGATGGCGTTCGCCGGCGTGCTCGACATCGAGAGCTCGGAGAAGGCAGCGCGCTTCGTGCGGACCTGCGACGCGTTCAACATCCCGCTTCTCACCTTCGTGGACGTGCCGGGCTTCCTTCCCGGCGTGAACCAGGAACACGAGGGCATCATCCGCCACGGAGCGAAGCTGCTCTATGCGTTCTGCGAGGCGACCGTGCCGCGCATCCAGATCATCACGCGCAAGGCCTACGGCGGCGCCTACGTGGTCATGAACTCGAAGTCGATCGGTGCGGACCTCGCGTACGCGTGGCCGACAGCCGAGCTCGCCGTCATGGGCCCGCAGGGTGCGGTGGAGATCGTCTACAAGCGCGAGCTGCAGCAGGCCGCGGACCCGGTGGCGCGCCGTTCCGAGCTCGTCACCGAGTACACCGAGAAGTACGCCAACCCCTACGCCGCCGCGGAGCGCGGCTACGTGGACGACGTCATCGACCCCGCCGACACGCGCCGCAAGGTGGTTGCCGGCCTTCGCATGCTGCGCACCAAGCGCGAGGAACTGCCGCGCCGCAAGCACGGCAACATGCCGCTGTAGGGGATGCCATGAGTGACTTCGAGGGAAACTGGGCACCGCCCTCCGGTGCACCGATGAGCCACAACGACATCGCCGGGTTCTGGATCCGGCTCCTAGCCCACATTTGTGACCAGGTGAACTCGCTCGTTGTCGCCATCCCTTTTGTCGTCGTCAGTGTCTTCGTGGACGGCCCCGCAGCAGATGCGGTGACCATCGCGGGGGGCCTCGCCACAGCATGGATCATCGCCAAGTGGACTTCGGAGCGTGGTGGCTCGCCGCTGCGCGCACGCCTCGGTGTGCTCGTGATCGACCAGTCAGACGGGGCATTCCTGGACATGACGCGTTCGCTGAAGCGGGCGATGTTCCCCGCGGTCCTCGCCATCGCATCGCAGTACCTGTGGGTTTTCATCATCTTCGCCCTGCTCGACTACTTCGTGAGCTTCCTCAGTGCCACGCGCCAGACCTGGCATGACCGCATCGCAGGTTCCGTGGTGGTGAGGCGATGAACGTGAGCATCGGTTCCGTCTCCCCGGTCCCGTCCGAGGAGGAGGCCGCGGCCATCGCGGCAGCGGTCACCATGCTGTGGCCGCGCCCCGCCGCACCCGGACCGCGGCCGGAGGGCAGCACCAACGTCGGCTGGCGCTTCAGCGGCCGCTGGTGGGCCACGCAGCAGGTCGTGCGCCGCTCGCGTCCCGGGTTCTGACATGAAGCCGCCCGTCGGTGTCGAGATCACCACGGTGACGGACACCTCGGCCGTGCTGCACGAGGACCTGGAGACGATCCGTCTCGACAACCTCGCACCCGGCACGGAGCACAGCGAGCGCGGCGTCACCTTCCGCACCCTGACCCCTCCGCCCGGACGCCTGCTGTCGCGCATCGCCACGGTGAACGACGTCCACTTCGGCGAGACGGAGTGCGGGCGCATCGACGCGAACACGCAGGGCCCGATCCAGCGGTCGCTCCCGGGCGAGGCCCCGTACCCCGTCACCATGAACGCGGGTGCGATCGCGGAGATCACACTCATCGACCCCACGGCGGTCATCGTCAAGGGTGACCTGACCGAAGCCGGCACGCAGGAGCAGTTCGCCGAGTTCCGCGCGCACTACGGCGCGTTCGGCGACAGGCTGCACACGGTGCGCGGCAACCATGACGCATACCGGCACCAGAACGAGTACCCGGGCGACTCATGGATCACCGTTCCCGGTCTTGCGGTGGCGCTCCTCGACACCACGATCCCCGGTGCCACCACGGGCCGCATCGAGCAGGAGCAGTTCGACTGGCTGGACGCGCAGCTCTCCGCCGCCACCGACCCCGTGATCATCATGGGGCACCACCAGCAGTGGGTGGAGGGCCCGCGCAGCGACGACTACTTCGGCCTGCACCCCGACAGCAGCGACCAGCTGAGCGACATGTGCGCACGCCATGCCTGCGTGATCGCCTACACCGCCGGCCACACGCACCGTCACCGTGTGCGCGACATGCCGCGTGCGCACATCCCCAGCATCGAGATCGGGTGCGTGAAGGACTTCCCCGGCACGTGGGCGGAGTACAGGGTCCACGAGGGCGGTGTGATGCAGGTGGTGCACCGCATCTCCACGCCGGAGGCGCTCCGCTGGAGCAACAGGTGCCGCCACCTCTACTCCGACTTCGGCACCGACTACCAGTCCTACGCGATGGGCACGCTGGAAGAGCGCTGCTTCGTCATCCCGCTCAGGTGACCGTGGCTCACCAGGCACTCTCCGGGCTGCGCGTCATCGACCTGTCCACGGTCCTCGCCGGGCCGAACTGCGCGCGCTACCTCGCCGACTTCGGGGCCGACGTCATCAAGAGCGAGCGCCCCGACACCGGTGACAGCCTGCGCAACATGGCCTGGCGCGACCCGGCAGACGGCGAGGGACTGTGGTGGCGGTTCGTGAACCGCAACAAGCGCACGGTCGACCTCGACCTGAAGGACGAGGCCGACCGCGAGGTCTTCCTGCGCCTCGTCGACGGTGCCGACGTGCTGGTGGAGAACCTGCGGCCCGGCATCCTCGAGCGCCTCGGCTTCGCGCCCGACGTTCTCCTCGCGCGCAACAAGAAGCTCGTCATCACGCGCGTCACCGGTTTCGGCCAGACGGGCCCGTACGCGTCGCGACCGGGGTTCGCCACCATCGCGGAGGCGATGGGCGGCGTGGCGGCGATCAGCGGCCCCGCAGGCGGCGACCCGATGATGCCGGCGTTCGCCCTGACGGACGAGGTCACCGGCCTCGCGGCCGCGTTCGCCACGCTCGTGGCCGTGCACAGCGGCGAGGGCCAGGTTGTCGACGTGTCCCTGCTGGAGAGCATCTTCCATCTTCTCGGGCCGCTCATCAGCGTGTGGCTGACCCGCGGCGAGCTGCAGGAGCGCATGGGCTCGGGCATCCCCTACACCGTGCCGCGCGGCGCCTACCGCTGCAGCGACGGCAGGTTCATCGGTCTGTCGACCAGCAGCGACTCCGTCGCACAGCGCGTGATGGGACTTCTCGGGTTCGCCGGCGACGAGAAGTTCGCCACGTTCGGCGGGCGCGTGGAGCACCGCGAGGAGATCGAGTCGGCGATGAGTGCGTGGTGCGCCGCGCGCACGCAGGAGCAGGCACTGCGCGAACTGTCCGATGCGGACGCCGCGGCGGGACCGATCATGGACATGGCCGACATTGCCGCTGACCCGCACTACGCGGCGCGCGAGGCGATCATCTCCGTGGAGGGAACGCCGATGCAGGGGCTCATCGCCAAACTCAGCGGAACACCCGGCGAGGTGAAGTGGCGCGGACGTGCGCGCGACGCAGACGGTGAGCACATCCGCAACAATGGCTGGGACTGAACCCTGCCGCAGCCGTTCATCTCGCTGTCAACTCCCGTTCACGGTTAGCGTTGCCGTGTCCGAGGGGGATGCCATGAACACCGAAACACCCGACCTGTCGCGCGCCTACAAGGTGCTCAGCCTCACCGCGGTCGCAACCTTCCTGGTCTCTCTCGACACGAGCATTGTGGTGGTCGCGAAGAACTCCATCCAGGCAGATCTCGGCCATCCGACTCTTCTCTCCTGGGTCTTCAGCGCGTACTCCATCGCCTACGCCGCCGGGCTGTTGACCGCGGGACGCTTCGCGGACGTGAACGGGCGCAAACGGTCATTCATGCGCGGTCTCGCCATCTTCAGCATCGGGTCCGTGCTCTGTGGCCTCGCACCGACGGCACCACTGCTCATCGCTGCCCGGATCATCCAGGCACTCGGTGGCGCCCAGCTGACCCCGGCCTCGCTGGCCCTCGTGCTCCCCGAGTTCCCGGTGGAGAAGCGCACGGTCGCCATCGGCATCTGGGGCGCGGTCGGCGGTCTCGCCGCTGCCGCGGGCCCGTCAGCAGGCGGTCTGCTGGTGGATGTCCTCTCCTGGCGGTGGATGTTCTTCATCAACGTGCCTTTCTGCATCTTCACCCTCATCGTGGGCAACCGCTTCCTCCACGAGAGCAAGGACCCGAACGCCACCAAGAACGTGGACCTCGTGGGTACCGCGCTCGGGTTCCCGGGGGTCGCACTCGTGACTCTCGCGATCGTGCAGAGCGGCGACTGGGGCTGGGTCGACACCCGCACGACGGGTTCGCTCCTCGCGGGCCTGCTGCTGCTGGCCCTGTTCGTGCAGCGCTGCAGCAGCGTGGCTGACCCCCTGCTCGATCTCTCCCTCTTCAAGCTGCCGTTCGTGGTCGCCGCGAACATCGCTGGGCTCTTTTTCTCCATCGGATTCCTTGGCATGTGGCTGCTGAACACGCAGTGGCTCCAGGCGGTGTGGGGCTACAGCCCCGCGATGTCGGGCCTCGCCATCGCGCCGGGTCCCGTGGCGGCAGCCCTTCTCGCCGCGCCGATGGGCCGCATGGCCATGAAATGGGGCCATGCCCGTGTGCTCATGCTCGGGTCGGTCCTGCTCTCGTTCGGGACTCTCATGTTCTCGCTGCAGATCCAGCCCACCCCGAACTATGTCGCTGACCTCCTGCCGTGGATGATCATCACCGGGGCAGGAGTGGGTTGCTCCATGTCCACTCTCTCCGCCGCGGCGAGTGCCTTCCTCCCGCCGGCGAAGTTCGCGATGGGATCAGCACTGAACACCACCATGCGCCAGATCGGATCGGCACTCGGGGCGGCTCTCGCAGGCTCGTTGGTCATCTCTGCGTCTCGCATCCTGGAGGAAGCAGTCCGCACGGAGACCGCACCTGTGTTCACGGACGCAGTGTTCGCGGATTTCGACCGTGCGTGGCAGGTGATGGCCGCGATCTACCTGTTCGCCGGGCTCGTGATGCTCGCCCTGTACCGCAAGCCCACGGAGGAGCAGATGGCCGAGGCCGGTCAGGTCAGCTTCGTCGACTAGTCAGGAAACCAGGCCGGCGGGGCAGGACACCCCGGTGCCGCCGATGCCGCAGTACCCGTTCGGCACCTTGCCGAGGTACTGCTGGTGGTACGGCTCTGCGTAGAAGTAGTCGCCGAGCGGCGCGATCTCCGTGGTGATCGGCCCGAAGCC
>SXYT01000159.1 GCA_005788205.1 Actinomycetota bacterium
GAGGCGTGCGGTGTCCTGATGACACGCCTAGAGGCGTGCGGTGTCCTGATGACACGCCTAGAGGCGTGTCATTGCATGAAAAATCTCGGCGGCGTGCAGGCCGATCGGTTTCCCGAGTTCTGCGACACGGTCGCGGATTCGCCCGCGGAACACCACCATTGCGGCCTCGTCAGTGGCCTTCATGGTGGACTCAAACTGGCTCTCGTGGCACTCGAGCGCGGCGAGCTTCGTGTCCACCCATGCAGAGATGTCCTCGGCATGGTTCGGCTCGTCGGCCTCCCACAGCAACAGTGCATCAGGACGGTGGTGGGTGAGGCCGCCGGTCAGTTGGTGCTTCAGAAAATGCGGGTCACGGGCCGCCACGATCGCATCACACACGTTCAGGCCCGTGTTGCGGTGGTCGGGATGGAGCCTGTAACGCTTCCAGGGGTCGTGGGAGAGCACGACGTCGGGCCGGACCGTGCGCACGGCAAGAGCCACCCGCTCGGTGACTTCCTTCGAGTGGGGGAGTTCCCCGTCGACATAGCTCAGGAACGAGACCGTGCCGGTCGCGCCGAGCGCCGCAGCCGCGGCGCGCTGCTCCCGCTGACGGGCAGACACGAGTGCGGCGGTGTCTGCGTCCGGGTTCCACGTGCCCTTGGAGCCGTCGGTGCAGACGAGGTGGTGCACCTCGGCGCCCGCGGCCGCCCACTTGGCGAGGGTGCCTCCGCACCCGAACTCAATGTCGTCGGGGTGTGCCCCGATCGCCAGGACCACGCGCGGCACTGCGCGGTCGGTGGTCCAGTCGGCGTGGGAGGCCTCGCGGGGCATCGGCGTCTGTCCGGGGTCGTTTGCGCTCACTGTGCTGTTCTCCTTCGTCGCTGCAGTTCGTCGAGGTCGTCGGCCGTGTCGAGGTCCAGTGCGAGGTCGTCGTCCTCGACCACCACGCACTCGATGCCGCGCCGCTGTGCCTCGGCGGCATGGGCAGCAAAGCTCCCCGGCCCGTAGTGCAGGTCGAAGCGTGCGCCTGCCGGCAGTGACATCACGTTCGTCCCGTCACGGTGCCTGTCCGGCACGATCGAGACCGAACCCTCGCGCGGGACGTGAGTGAACGACACCGCGAGCGGCAGGTCTGCGTGGGTGATCACGAGGTGGTCGGCGCCGCCGGACACGGCGGCGTCCCACCCGTCCCGCACGGCGCCGTTCAGACCCGGGGTCCTCTGCTCGACGACGGCAGCACCCGCCGCACGGGCCCATGCTGCGATTGCCTCGTCGTTGCACACGACGTACGCGCGGGCGGGGGCCGCCGCCCTCAGCACCGTGTCTGCACACTGCCGGGCAAGGGTCTCTCTGTCGGCGGGGGAGAGAACCTCGGCCAACCGTCCCTTGGCCACAGTGAATGACTTCACGGGGATGACAACGGCAAGATGCACATCGGTCAGCCTACGAACGGACGGCGCGCGGTGACCTACGCTGAGCCGATGGTGCCGATTCGCATGGCTGTGGTTGGGGCGGGGTCCTGGGGAACCACGGTCGCCTCTCTCACGGCGGAGAACACGCCCACCGTGCTGTGGGCGCGCCGGCAGGAGGTGGCCGATGCGGTCAACCGCGACCACCGCAATCCCGCGTATCTGGGCGAGCGGGACCTCAGCCCGGCCCTGCGGGCCTCCACGTCGCTCGAGGAGACCGTCGCGGGCGCGGACGTGGTTGTGATGGCGGTGCCCTCACAGGGCTTCAGGGAGGTCCTCTCCGCCGCCGCGCCGCACGTGCGGCCGTGGGTGCCCGTGGTCAGCCTGTCCAAAGGCCTCGAGCAGGGCTCGTTGCTGCGGATGTCGGAGGTCGCGAACGAGGTGCTGCCCGGCCATCCCGTTGCTGTTCTCACCGGGCCGAACCTCGCGGGTGAGATCGCCGCGGGCCAGCCAGCCGCGTCCGTCGTGGCCATCGACGACGCCGTCATCGCCACGGCACTCCAGGGGATCTTCTCGCGGCCCACGTTCCGCATCTACACGAACTCCGACGTTGTGGGCTGCGAGCTTGCGGGGGTGGTGAAGAACGTGATCGCGATCGCATCCGGCATCGCCACCGGCATGGGATTCGGCGACAACACTCGCGCCACCCTCGTCACGCGCGGGCTTGCCGAGATGACGAGGCTCGCGGTGCAGTTGGGTGGCTCTCTCGAGTCGCTCGCCGGTCTCGCCGGCATGGGCGACCTCATCGCCACGTGCTCGTCGGCGAGCAGCCGCAACACGACGGTTGGCCTGAGGCTCGGGCGGGGAGAGAAACTGGATGACATCATCGCGTCGACGTCGCAGGTCGCCGAGGGCGTGCGCAGCTCCCGCGCAGTTCTCGACCTTGCGCGAATGCACGGCGTCGACATGCCGATAACCGAGCAGGTGGTGGCCATCTGCCACGAGGGCAAGAGCGCCGTGGACGGTCTCCTCGCGCTCATGGCGCGCCGTTCGGCCCCGGAAATCCGCTGATCAGATGGGCGGGGATCACCGGGTCATCGGCGTGCGCGGCGGCGTGTGGCGCGCACGGGTCGACGCACATGGGACCATCGTGCCGCTCGACGGCTCCGCGCCGCTCGCCTGGCACGTGGCGGGCGATGACAGGTGGTACTCGCCCGCAGACGAGCCGACGGTGCGCCAGAAGTGGTACGCCGGGTACCCGGTCACGGAGACGCGCATGCGTGTCGGCCAGGGCGACATCGTGCAGCGCGTGTGGTGCATCGCCGACCTCGGCGGTGTCACCGTCGTCGAGTTCGAGAACGAGACGCCTGCCACGGTCGCCGTGGCGGTGACCAGATCCGCGATCCTCACCACGCGTCCGCCCACCGACAACCCACCGATGGGGATCGACCTGCCGGCGGGAAGCCAGGTGCTCCCGCTCGGGCACAGGTCGACGGTGCGGATCGGGATCTCCCACGCCGAC
>SXYT01000160.1 GCA_005788205.1 Actinomycetota bacterium
GCGATCGCCGAGGTGGTCGACTTCTTCAACTTGGAGGTCACCTTCGAGGCCTTCGCCGATGAGGTCCCCGACCATCCGACAACGACAGGTCCGTAGTAGGCGCCCTTGCCGGAGGCGGCCCCGGAACTCGCCACCATCTGCATGGTGGCACCGGCCGTGGTCGACACATTCGCAGTCTTCAAGGTGATCTTCTGGTTCGACCTCGTCACCTTCGCCGACGCGAGTGTCTGGCCCTTCGCAGAGACGAGGAGAACCGTCATGTTCTGGGCGCCCTTCATGGTGGCGGTCACCTGGAACGACTTGCCGGCGGCCTTGACGGCTGCACGCACGGGTGTGACCCCGAGAATGCTCACTGCCGCGCACGTGGCCAGGACGATTGACACGGATCGACGAGATAGGACTCGCACGGGTACCCCCTTGTGACAGCCTCAATAGAGAGCTGAAAATTACTCAGACGGTACCATAACGCGTCGTGGCAGTGCGGCGATTCCTTGTGGTTGGTGCGTTCGCCGTGTCGGGCTTGCTCACGATCGGCACGGCCCCGGTGGTTTCTGCGCCCCTGGAGATTTCCTGGAACCTGGACCGGATCAACCAGGCGGCACTGCCACTCGACGGCAACGCCTCCATGGGTGCCCTCACCGGAGAGGGCATCGACATCTACGTGGTCGACACCGGTGTCCGCCCCACGCACGAACAGGTCAACGGGAGGGTCGTGGCCGGGATCGACATGATCCCCGAGGAAGAGGTTGACGGCGCCTTCCCGCCGCCCACGCGGGACTGCGACGGTCACGGCACCCACGTTGCCACCACGGCCGCCGGCACCACCGTTGGTGTCGCCGTGCGTGCCAGGGTCATCGCCGTGCGGGTGCTCGACTGCCTCGGCGACGGTGAGGTCGACGGCGTGGTCACCGCGCTCGAGTGGATCAGGGACCACCACCATTCCGGACGGCTGGCGATCGCGAACCTCAGTCTCGGTGTCGACCAGGGTGACAACGGCCAGGCGATCATCGACATGGTGCAGGAACTCGCCGACGACGGGGTCATCACGGTGGTGGCAGCAGGGAACGGCGACGGTGCCGGGCTCGGCATGGACGCCTGCAAGATCGCCCCCGGCAGCGAGCCCATTGCCGTCACGGTGGGCGCGACCACGCGGTCCGACACCGCTGCTTCGTACTCGAACCACGGGACGTGCGTGGACATCTGGGCGCCGGGTGGCGACAGGGTCTCGGGTGTCGTTGCCGGCTGGTACCGCACCGACACCGACTACGAGTCCGACATCGGCACGTCCATGGCGGCCCCGCTCGTGTCCGGTGTCCTCGCGCTCATGGCCGAGCAGCAACCGACGTTGTGCGTGGCCCAGATGACCGATGCTCTCCTCGAGCGGTCCACGAAGAACGTCATCACGGGGCTCGGCCCGACCTCGTTCAACAGGCTCCTGCGCGTGGACACCACACCGGTGGGCACGCTGGTCGCGCCGGGCACCCCCTCCAACATCGCAATCACGCCCGACTCATCTTCGCTCCTTGTGGGCTGGGATGCCCCGTGCGACGGCGGCAGCCCGATCATCTCCACCAAGGTGTCGGTCATCTTCGGTGGACGCACCGTGAAGTCGGTGACGGTCACGGGCGCCAAGAGGGCCGTGCGGGTGAGGGGACTGGTGCCCGGGCGCGTCTACTCGGTCGTGGTGAAGTCCACGAACGCCGTCGGCCAGGGCGAGGCAACGTCGCGCGTGCGCTCACCGAGGGTCGTGGGGCTCAGGGTCGGCCGGGCCATCGATCGTGACTCCCTGGCCTTTCTCGACACCGGTGGAAGGGTGGTGCTGCGCTCGCTGACGCCAAGTGTCTGCGCGGTGAAGGGGACGAACCAGCGGCTTGTGGGGGTGCGCCCCGGGAGGTGCCGCTACACCGTCCGTCCGGAGAATGCCCAGGCCGCGGTGACACGCACGATTGCCGTCACTAAATGAACATCACTGTCTGACCCCGCGCCCCGGGTGCGTCACGGCGGGGCCCGCAGCGGGTGTACGGTGCCGTCAAGGGAACCAGATGGGGCCCACCTGGTGGGTCCCGAGAGGGGGCAGTGATGAGCAGACGCCATCGCAACCAGGACCTCGCGCCCGTGCCGCGCGCCGATGTGAGGGCTCACGCCCACAACGAACGACACCGTGTGCACAGCGAGCTCCACCTAGTCGAGGAGGCCGTGCGCAACGGTCTCGAACCAATCGACGTGGAGGAGCCCGGACCCGAGTGGAAGCCCGTCCACCACCATGACGCACAGGTCGGCCTGGAGAAGAGCCGCCGGCCAAAGGTCATCAAGCACTGGAAGACGAAGGAGTGGAAGCGCCGAAAGGCCCTTCGCCGCCAGCGTGCCCGGGAGTGGGAGAGGCTCGCCGAGGCGGGCTGAGCCAACGATTGTCCGGAGGCTGCCTAGCGGCTGCTCACCGACCCAGCCACGTGCTGGCGTAGCCGTTGCGGCGGTCATGCCATTCCTCCACGGTGATGCCGTAGCGGACGTGGTCCTCCCAGTTGCCGTTGATCTCGAGGAAGCGCTTTGCCACGCCCTCCTCACGGATGTGGAGCTTCTCCATGACGCGCCGGCTGTTCGCATTGCGCGGGATGATGCAGACCTCGAGACGGTGGAGGTTCAGTTCCTCGAACGCGAAGTCGGCAAGCACGACGACGGCCTCTGACATGTAGGAGTTGCCCGCCCGCGCACGGTCGATCCAGTACCCGAGGGTCGCCGACTGCATCGCGCCGCGGATGACGTTGTTCAGGTTGATCTCCCCGGCAAACGCGCCGTCCACGAAGATGCCGAACGAGTACTGGGTGCCGGCATGCCGTTCGCGCTCACGGGCCGAGCACCGGGCGGCGAAGACCTCGCGGTTCTGCTCGGCATCCGGCTGGTGCGGGAGCCGCATCGGCTCCCACCTGGTCAGCCAGTCGCCGTTGCGCGTGCGCACCTCGCTCCACGCGGCGAAGTCCTGGGCCACGAGCGGCCGCAGCACGATGCGCCGGCCGTAGAGCCGGAGCCCCAGGTTCGACGACTTGCCGGGGTGCATCGCTGTCACCCTTCCAGTCTCCCACGCTCGATGACCCCGTCCCGCAGGCTGCCCGTGGACACGGTGATGTCCTGCAACTGCAGGCGGCGCATGACCCCCACGAGGATGCAGCACCCCGCCACGATGATGTCCGCGCGCTCTTTCGTCAGGCCTGGATTGCGCACGCGGTCCGCGAGAGACTCCGTGGCCAGCGTGCGGAACACGTCCTCGGCCGCCTCGCGCGTGAGGACGAAACCGTTGAGGGCCTCCTCGTCGAACACTGCCTGGCCGATCTCCACTGCCGCGATCGTCACGACCGTGCCGGCGATGCCGACCACGCGCGACGCCGTGAGCATCTCGGGATGGAGCCGGCTGAGCTCTTCCAGTTCGTCCTGCACCGCACCGATCACGTTCGTGAGGTCCTCTGGCCGCGGGGGGTCCGTGGTGAGGTCGGATTCGGTGGCCGTCACCGCCCCGATCGGGATGCTCGCGGAACGGTGGGGTTCGTCCACGCCCACGGTGAGTTCCGTGCTCCCGCCACCGATGTCGACGACGAGGGTGTTGCCGGGGATGCGGGGCAGCCTGCGCAGCGCACCCGTGAAGGAGAGCGATGCCTCCTGCTCACCTGTCAGCACGGTGAGCCCGAGCCCGCAGGCCTGTTCGATCCGGGTGGCGAGCTCGGCGGTGTTCGCGGCACGCCGGCACGCGGCAGTTCCCACCACGGTTGTCGTGGACGCGCCCAGTTCTCTCGCTCGTTCCGCGAACAGCGTCACCGCAGCGACGGTGCGCTCGATCGCTGCGGGGGAGAGGATGCCCGAGCCGGCCAGTCCCTCGCCGAGGCGCGTGGTCTCGAGTGCGCGGAGCACATCCCGTCCGTCCTCTGCGACCAACACCTTGACCGAGTTCGTGCCCACGTCGATCACCGCAGCGATGCTCATGAGACCCTCCCGGCGTGGCGGATCCCGGCCCCGGCGAGCTGCTCTGCCACCCACGCGCCGACTGCGTCATCGCCACCGGCCAGCCACCACCCGAAGTGTGCGTGCAGGCATTTCACGCCGCGCCTCGTGCCGCCGACTCCGCCCGACGGCGCGGGGCCGGTGTGACCGGCGGGGATGTGCGCGTCGCGCAGGGCGGCATAGCGGCGGTGGATGTCATCGAGGGCGTCGAGGCCGATTGCCGCCTCGGCCTCGTCCACCGCGCCGTCAGCCTCGAGGCGGCTGACGGCGGCGACCTCCGCGCGCCCGCACAGCCAGTAGAACGTGGGCATCGGGGTGCCGTCGCGCAGGAGCGGCGCGTTGCACAGCACCACGGGTGCCCCGGAGGCGTCGCGCACGGCGACGGTGTACCCGCCCTGGGGGTCACGGCCGAGCAGCAGCCGCACGGCGCTCTCGTCGTCGGCGCCCGGTGCATCGCCGGGGAGCTGCATGGGCTACTTGACGATGAGCCAGACGATGACGGCGGCGACCACCACGACCACCGGCAACGCACGCTTCAGGATCGGGGCGCCTGCAGCGTCGAGGAGGTCGATCGGCTTGGCCTCGGGCCCGTCGATCTTGCGCGGGCCGGCGTCAGCCGCCACGGCCTGGGCCGCCGCGGGTGCCGCGGGTGCGGCCGGTTGCGACGCGATGAGGGTGTTCAGATTCTCCACGAACTGGCCGAGGATCTTGTCGCTGATGTCGGCCATGGCGCCGCGGCCGAACTGGGCAATCTTTCCCGTGATCGAGAGATCCGTGGTGACCTGCACCTTGGTGGACGACGCCGACATCTCGGTGAGCTGGGCGGTGATGAGGGCAGAGGCGTTGCCCTTGCCCCCGGTGTCGCGGCCCTCGCCGCGAAGGACTGCCTTGTGCGCGGCATCGTCGCGCTCCACGAAACTGGCCTGACCCTTGAACTGTGCCTGGATCGGCCCGACCTTCACCTTGACCACACCGCGGTAGGTGTCTCCCTCGATCTCCTGCAGTTCTGCGCCCGGCAGGCACGGAGCGATGCGCTCGACGTCGGTGAGGATCTTCCAAGCCTCGTCCACCGTCACCGGCACCTCGAATTCGTGGTTCAGATCCATTTCGTCAAGTCCTCGCGTGTGTCGATGTCCTCAGATGACCCTTGACAGGCTACTTCCACAACCAATTCGGGACGCATGTGCATGAGGGTTCTCGCCCCCGCGTCAGGGTCACCCTCGGTGGTCTCGAACAGTTCCCACACATCCGAGCGCAGTTTCACGGGGTTCCCCCGACGGCCGTCGTGCGTGGCGACGGCAATGGGCGCGTCTGCCCCTGCGACGGCGCGCCATGACTGGGCCCCGACGAACGGCTGGTCACCGAGCCCGATCACCACCTGGTCAGCACCCGCCTCCCTGGCACTCTCGATCGCGCGCAGGACCGAGGATCGCTGCCCCGAGCGCCAGTCGGGGTTCGAGACAGTGGTACATCCCTCGAGGGCCTCCAGGATGCCCGCGGAGGTGTCCGCACCCAGGATGACCGTGCAGTCCGCGCCGCCAGCCTCGGTCATGGCCCGCACAGAGAGCGTGAGCACGGGGGTCCCGCGGATGGGGGCGAGAAGTTTGTGCACGGGGCCCGAAAATCGTTCCCCTGCACCGGCGGCGAGGAGGACATAGGCGGTTCTGAGCGGGAGGTTCGTCACTTCCAATAGCCTGCCTGAAATGCACGGGAAGCGCCATCTCCGTCGCGGCACCGCCGCCGCGCTCGTGGCCCTGCTGACCCTCCCCGCCGTGTCAATGCCCGTGGCCGCCGCTCCGGTCCGTCATGACGCCGTCCCCGCCAGGGTCGACCCGCGGTACCAGATGCCCGGGTACTCGTTCCGCTCGCGAGACCGGCTGGCGGTCGATGCGGTGGCGGCCCTTGCCATTGCAATGCGCCAGGACAACGTGGATGACCCCATGTACCTCGGCCTGCGCCGTCTCGTCTCTGACGAGATCGCCTCGCGCATGTCGCTCGACCCCGTCAAGTTGCACCGGGCCTGGAGCCGCGCCCCGCGCGACCACCAGATCGCCGGGCTCGCCGCCATCTCGCAGATCGGTGTGCGCTACGTCGAAGGCAAGGAAGACCCGTACGTGTTCATGGACTGCAGCGGTCTGCAGTGGTACGCATGGCGCGCAGCCGGCCTCGACATGCCGCGCCAGGCAGTCTCCCAGCAGGACCGTCACATGCGCATCGAGCGCGAGGACGCCGTGTTCGGCGACGTCGTGGGCGAGGGCACGCACGTCCACACGTACCTCGGCGTGTCGCTCGCGATGATTCACGCACCGTTCAACGGCAAGCGGGTGAAACTGAAGATGATGAGCGAGGCACAGGCGTCACGCAGCATCTGGGCCGACCCCAGCCTGATCGCGCTCTACAGACTCTGATCCGGTCGGTCAGTGGATCGCGCCGTCGGTGGTGCCGAGCGGCGCGGCGGCGCGGTTGTTGCGCCTCGCGATGATCTCGCCCACGATCGAGATAGCGGTCTCCTCCGGGGTGCGCCCGCCGAGGTCGAGCCCGATGGGGCTGGAGAGGCGGGCCAACTCTGCGGGGTCCGCGACCCCGACCTCGGCCAGCCGCTCGAGGCGCTTCGCATGGGTCTTGCGGCTCCCCATCACGCCGATGTAGGCCACGCTCGTGCGAAGCGCTGCCTGGATGGCGGGCACGTCGAACTTCGGGTCGTGGGTGAGGATGCAGACCGCGTCGCGCGACCCGAGAAGGTGCCCGCGCTGCTCGAACACGGGGGATGGCCAGGAGACCACGACCTCGTCGGCCATGGGGAAACGCCGCTTTGTGGCGAAGATCTCGCGGGCGTCGATCACGGTGACGTGGTACCCGAGCACCTTTGCCACCCTCGCGAGGGCGGCGGTGAAGTCCACTGCGCCGAAGATCCACATCCGCGGCGGCGGCGAGAACGACTCCACGAACACGCGGACGGTGGCGGTGTTCTCCAGGTCCTCCGGTGTGGATTGGCCCTGGGGGCCGTAGTGACGGACGGCGGTGCGCGCGGCCTCCAGCTCGCCGAGTGCGTCACGCGCGACGATGCGGTCCAGCTGCGGATCGCCGAGCGAGCCGCCGAGGACACCCTCGGGCGTGATCGCGAGCGTGGCGCCGGTGTGCGGGCCCTCGATGACGGTGCACAGCGCGACGGGCAGGTTCTCGCGGACGCGCGCGGAGAAGAGCTCGTAGGTGGACGTCACGGGATCACCACTCGAGCGGCTGGATGAAGAGGTGGATGATGCCTCCGCAGGTGAGACCCACAGCGAACGCCTCGTCGTCCGAGTACCCGAAGGTGACGACACGGCTCTCGTTCTCGCCGGCGAGGATCGCGAGTGCCTCGCTCACCACGGCACCCTCCACGCAGCCCCCGCTCACCGAGCCGATGACCTCGCCGTCCTCGTTGACGGCCATGGCGGCACCGGTCTCGCGCGGGCCGGAGCCCTGTGTGTCCACGACGCGCGCGATGGCGATGCGCTTGCCCTGGTTGCGCCAGCGGTCGATGTCATCGAGGAGGTCACGCACGGTTCATCACTTTCGTCAGGGTCTCGAGCGCGTCGAGGGAGTGCCCCTCCACGAACTCGTCCACGAATGGTAGGGCCGCGGCCATGCCGCGGGCGAGGGGCGCGTACCCCGGGGTCACCTTCAGGGGGTTCACCCACACGGTCCGGAACGCCACGCGGCGGAGGCGCTGCATCTCCCCGGCGAGCACCTGCGGGTCGCCGCGGTCCCAGCCGTCGCTCAGGATGACCACGATTGCCCCGCGTGCCATCCCGCGCACGCCCCACTCGTCGTTGAAGGTGCGCAGCGTCTCGCCGAGCCGGGTGCCCCCGCTCCAGTCGGCCACCCGCGAGCCCGCCATCCGAAGTGCCCTGTCGGGATCCTTCGAGGAGAGCTCCCTGCTGATCCTCGTGAGGCGCGTGCCGAGGGTGAACGCCTCGACGCGCTGGCGGCCGGCCACGCCGGCGTGCACGAAGCGCACGAGCGCCCGCGCGTACGGCTCCATTGACCCGCTGATGTCGAGCAGAAAGACGATGCGCCGCGGCCGCGTGCCGTGGCGCGACCACTTCCGCCGCACGGGCTCTCCCTGGGCCGCGAGGGAGGCGCGGACGGTGCGGCGCATGTCGGGCCGCGAGCCCTTCGCCGAGCGCACCCAGCGCACCGACTCGCGCGGCGTCCCGGTCACGCGCAGTTTTTCCATCCATCGTTGCGCCTGGCGCATCTCGTCGTCGGAGTAGTCGGTGAAGTCCTTGTCACGGAGCGTCTCCACGCCCGAGAACCGCAGCGTGATCGTGGGTTCGTCGCCGGCCTGTGCGGATCCGTCGGCGGCACCGTCCTCCTCTGCGTCCAGTGCGATGGTGATGCGCAGTTCCTCCTCGGGGAGCGCGGACGGGGACTCGCGGTGCTCCCAGAACACCGCGAAAGCGCGGTCGAACACGGGGATGTCCTCGGGAGCGCGGGCGAGGGTGCACCGCGCCGCCCAGTAGACGCAGTCGCGGTCCTCGATGCCGACGAGCCCGAGCGCGTCGACGAAGGTGAGGACCGAGTCCAGCGGGGCGGCGATGTCGACGCCGCGCAGGACCCTCGCGAACGCCACCGCGAGCATCTCCGCGGATGACTCTGCCGTGAACGTGCTGCTCATCTCAGCCGTGGAGTGCCCCGCGCTCGAACGCCTGCGTGACGATCGCGGCGATGCCGTGCTCACGCACGCGGCTCTGGTCCTCGCGGTACTTCAGCACGGTGCCGAGGGTGGCATCCACCACCGACTCGTCGATACGAGTGATGCCGAGGCGGGCGAGGGCGGTGGCCCAGTCGATCGTCTCGGCGACACCCGGCGGCTTGTACAGGTTGATGGCACGCAGCGACTCCACGGCGGCGGCAACCTGGCGGGTCAGTTCCTCGCCGGCGTCGGGTACGCGCATGGCGACGATCTCGACCTCGCGCTCGAAAGTGGGGTGCTCCACCCAGTGGTACAGGCAGCGCCGCGTGAGGGCGACGTGCACGTCGCGGGTGCGGTTGGAGGTGAGGATCCCGAGCGGCGGCACGGCGGCGCGGAACGGGCCGAGC